>NZ_VRUZ01000008.1:0-85093 GCF_008039485.1 Methylobacterium sp. WL69
GGGAGAAGGATTTTTCGCCGCGGTGCCCGCGCCCGAACACCGAAATGTCTTGACAATATTCCTATTCCGTGGTTGTCTCCGGTCACTCGCCTCCCACACGGGAGGCCCCCCGGCGGACCGGGTCGGGGGGCTCGGGGGGAGGAGACGGTGCCCCGCGTCGATGGCCCGGTCGCCATCGCCCCGGGCCGCGCCGGCGACGCAAGGTGCCCTGGACGGGGAGGCCGTGTTGAGGCTGGCTCCGGGACCCTGGGGCGCACCGAGAGAACGGACGGTCCGCCCACTACGAGGCGGGCTCGGGGCTTCGTGCCCTGATTAGTCGGCTGCCGCACCGGCGTTCCCGCGAGGGGCGTCGCGTCGCGCGGAGGAGGGCCGCCACTAGCCGAGTCGCCGACGCCGTGAAGACATCGTGACGAAAAACGGATCGGCCCCGATAAGGGGCCGGGCCGGGGGACGCCGGGGGACCGGCTTACACTTCAAAAACGTGGTTTCGCGGCGTCCCGCGTCTCCCGTTTCCCGGCCATCCCCCGCGCCACCGGCGGCGGGGCCGCAGCCGTGCGAGCTCGTAGCCGGCGCCTAGGCGCGCACGCCCCCGCCGTGGCAGGCTCCCTTTTGCCGGACGGCTCCCCGAGGCACACGGACATGAGACAGTTATCGGCCGATGGGGTCGACCGCCGGTGCAAATCGCCGAAGGGCGGGATGCTCGGGTCCCCTCTCCTTCCGGCAGGGCAATCGCAGATGAACCGCGACCGGCCCCGTCTCCTTCCAGGTGACGGCATCTCCCAACGCGCGGGCAGCACGGGTCCCCTCTCCTGGAAGGAGAGGGACAGGGTGAGGTGTGTGAACCCTCCGGAGAGTCCACGACCCTCACCCCAACCCTCTCCCAAACAGGAGAGGGGGCCCGTCGCGGGTGTTCGAAGCCTCTTGGGTCCTGTTCGAGCGTCGGGAAAACCCATCTGCGATCGCCCTGCCTTCCAGGAGAGGGAGCCTGCCACGCCCGACGCCGACACGTGGACGCGTCCGACAAGGGAGCGGATACCCCTTGGCTGCGTCGCCGGAATCGGGTTTCGCCACGCCACGTCGGCCGACGAGATCCTGGCCCTCGTCCGCCTGGCCCTCGCCACCCGAGGCGTCCCCCTCGGATGCCTCGCCACCCCCGCCGACCGGGCGGACGAACCCGCGATCCGCGCCGTGGCCGCCACCCTGGGCGTGCCCCTGCTGGGGGTCTCAGCCGAGGCGATGATCGCCGTGGACGACCGGATCGTCACCCGCTCGGCCCGCATCGCGGCGACGCGGGGCGTCGGCTCCGTGGCGGAAGCCGCCGCCCTGGCGGGCGCGGGCGTGGGCGCCGACCTGATCCTCCCCCGCATCGCCAGCGCCGGGGCGACATGCGCCCTTGCGCTGCGCCTAGAATCCGTCACTCAGGCGCCATGACCGTCCATTTCATCGGCGCCGGCCCGGGTGCCGCCGACCTCATCACCGTGCGCGGGCGCGATCTCATCGCGCGCTGCCCCGTCTGCCTCCATGCCGGCTCCCTGGTGGCGCCCGAGATCCTCGGCTGGTGTCCGCCGGGGGCACGCATCGTCGACACCGCGCCCCTGGACCTCGACGCCATCGTGGCCGAGTGCGCCGCCGCCCACGCGGCCGGCCTCGACGTCGCCCGCCTGCATTCGGGCGACCTGTCGATCTGGAGCGCCCTCGCCGAGCAGACCCGGCGCCTGACCCAGGCCGGCATCCCCTACACGGTGACGCCGGGCGTGCCGTCCTTCGCCGCCGCCGCCGCCGTGCTCGGGCGCGAACTCACCGTGCCGGGTCTGGCGCAATCCGTCATCCTCACCCGCACCTCGGGCCGGGCCAGCGCCATGCCGGAGCGCGAGACCCTCGCCGCCTTCGCCGCCACGGGTGCGACCCTGGCGCTGCATCTCTCGATCCACGTCGTCGATGCGGTGGTGACCGAGCTGACGCCGTTCTACGGGCCGGACTGCCCCACCGCCGTGGTATTCCGCGCCACCTGGCCCGACGAGCGCGTGCTCACCGGCACCCTCGCGACCATCGCGGGGCTGGTGGACGCGGCAAAGCTCGAGCGCACGGCCCTCATCCTCGTCGGGCCCGCCCTCGACCCGGCGGAGTTCCGCGACAGCGCGCTCTACTCCACCGACTACGACCGCCGCTTCCGGCCGCAGGCCGGGACGCGGGCGGCCGGCCCCGTGGCGGGGGAGCGCGCATGACCGTGCCCGGCCTCCTCGTCGCCGCCCCCCGGTCGAGTTCCGGCAAGACCACCGTCACCCTCGCGCTCATGCGGGCGCTGAGCCGGCGCGGGATCGCCGTGCGCGGCGCCAAATGCGGACCGGACTACATCGACCCGGCCTTCCACGCGGCCGCCACGGGGTACCCGAGCTTCAACCTCGACAGCTTCGCCATGCCCGAGCCCATGCTCGACGCCGTGGCGGGCCTCGCCGGCACGGACGCCGACCTCGTGGTGGCGGAGGGCTCCATGGGGCTGTTCGACGGGATCGTGGCGGGGGCCGGCCGCACGGGCGCAAACGCCGACATCGCCGCGCGCTACGGCTGGCCCGTCCTCCTCGTCCTCGACGTGTCGGGGGCCGCGCAATCGGCCGCCGCCGTGGCGCTCGGCTGCTCGCTCTACGATCCGCGCATCCGCATCGCGGGGGTGGTGCTCAACAAGGTCGCGAGCCCGCGCCACCGCCGCCTCGTGGAAGCGGGGCTGGCCAAGGTCGGCCTGCCTGTCCTCGGCGCCCTCATGCGGGATGCCGGCCTCACCCTGCCCGAGCGCCATCTCGGCCTCGTCCAGGCCCGCGAGACCAGCGATCTCGACGCCCGCCTCGACCGCCTGGCGGATCTGGCGGAAGCCGGCCTCGACCTCGACGCCATCGTGGCCGCCGCCTCCGGCACCACGCCGCCGCGGCGCGCCGGCGCCCTGCCGCACCCGCCCGGCCAGCGCATCGCGGTGGCCTCGGACGCGGCGTTCTCGTTCCTCTATCCGCACATGGCGGCGGGCTGGCGCGCCCTGGGGGCCGAACTCGTCCCGTTCTCGCCGCTCGCCGACGAGGCCCCGCCGGCCGATTGCGACGCGGCCTGGCTGCCCGGCGGCTATCCCGAACTCCATGCCGGACGGCTGGCAGAGGCCGCGACGTTCCTTGCCGGCCTGCGCGCCTTCGCGCGGGAAAAACCCGTCCACGGCGAGTGCGGCGGCTACATGGTGCTGGGGGAGAGCCTGGAGGATGCCGAGGGGATCACCCATGCCATGGCGGGGCTGCTCCCGGTGGCGACCTCGTACCGGACGCGCAAGCTGCATCTCGGCTACCGGGTCGCGACCCTCCTGGCCGACGGCCCCCTCGGCGGGGCGGGCACGCGCCTCGTCGGCCACGAGTTCCACTACGCCAGCGAGCGCACGCCCGCACCCGAGGAAGCGGCGGCGCTGGCCCGCGTCACCGATGCGGAGGGTGTGGCCCTGGGCCTCGCCGGCCACCGCCTCGGGCGGGTGACGGGAAGCTTCTTCCACCTGATCGGATGAGCGCGGCCGCCCTACTCCTTGGCCTCCTTGGCTTCGGGCACCGGGGCCGGCTTGCCCATCTTGGCGATGGTCCGGACGATGGCGAGGGCATCGCGACGGAGCTGGTCGTCCTCGATCAGCGCGTAGGCGCGCAGGAGTTCGATGGCGCCCTGGGCGCTGAGGAAACCGAAGACGTCGGACTGCGTGCCGCCGGCATCGTCATCCTCGAAGAACGCCGAGACCGGCACTTCGAGGAGGCGGGCGATCTCGCGCAGGCGCCCGGCGCCGACGCGGTTCTGGCCCTTCTCGTATTTCTGAACCTGCTGGAAGGTCACACCGACGGCGGTGCCGAGCGCGGTCTGACTCAAGCCGCGCGCCTTGCGGAGGGCAGTGATCCGCAATCCGACGAGGCGATCGACATCGGTGGTCTGCTTAGGCATCATCTCTCGATTCAGTCCTTGAAGTTGACGTGACGTTAGCGCCCGGACCATCGGCGGAAACGGTTCGAAAAAGGTGATTTCACACGATCTCGTACGAACCACCCTTGAGTTCGGCTGCCTCGACGGTTGCCTCGATACGCTCAGCAGGGCCGCCCGAGTAGGTTTGCATCGGAAACTCAGCGCATCGTCTGCCTCAGCACTGACATTCGTATTGCTCGATTTCGGTCAGAATTCCACGCTGCCTGCAGCTTGACCACAAAGCCGGCCCGAAAGGCAAGCGCCCCGTTGGGACGACGCCGCCTGCGGACCGGCCCCGGAGACGACGCGACAGGAGGATGGACGCCATGGGGGGACTTCAGGGTGGTACTTCCGGTTGTCGTCCCGCCTGGGCTAGGATGCTCGGCGACCCGAACCGCATCGAGAACCCCGGACATCCACCATGTATATCGCCATGAACCGCTTCAAGGTCGTCAAGGACTCGGCTGTGGATTTCGAGCAGGTCTGGCTCGGACGGGACAGCCAGCTGGGCGAGATGCCGGGCTTCGTCGAGTTTCACCTGCTGCGCGGACCCGAGCACGAGGACCACATTCTCTACGCCTCGCATACGATCTGGGCGTCGAAGGCCGATTTCGAGGCGTGGACCCGTTCGGAGCAGTTCCGCAAGGCGCATGGCCGGGTTCCGACGACGAAGCCGCTCTACCTCGGCCATCCGCAGTTCGAAGGATTCGAGACGATCCAGACCCTGGGCGGCGCCGGTGCGGACGCCGCGGCCTGACACGCGCGTCCGGGCCGGGATCGGGCCGGCCCGGTCCCCACCTTCACGCCGGACCGAGCTCCCCCCGCGCGTGCCGCGATCATCGCGTCAGGCGCGGCAGGAACGCCGCCGCGAGGCCGATGAGCGGGAGGTAGGCGCACAGGGCGTAGACCGTGACGATGCCGGCGTGATCGGCCACCTCGCCGAGGATCGCCGCGCCGAGGCCCCCCATCCCGAAGGCGAAGCCGAAGAACAAACCGCCGACGAGGCCGATCCGGCCGGGCAGGAGCTCCTGCGCGTAGACGAGGATCGCCGGCATCGCCGAGGCCAGGATCAGGCCGATGGGCACGGTGAGCACCACCGTCCAGACCAGATCGGCGTGCGGCAGGGCGAGGGTGAAGGGCAGCACGCCGACGATCGAGCCCCAGATCACAGGTTTGCGTCCGAAACGGTCGCCGATGGGACCGCCCAGGATGGTGCCCGCCGCCACCGCGCCGAGGAACACGAACAGGTAGATCTGCGATTGCGCCACCGAAACGCCGAAGCGCTGGATCAAGTAGAAGGTGTAGTAGGACGAGAAACTCGCGAGATAGAAGTATTTCGAGAAGATCAGCGTCAGCAGGATCGCGATGGTGTGGCCGACCCGCCGGCGTGACGGGCCGGCGGCGGTCCGGGTGCCGGTGCGGATGGCGGGACGCAGGGGCGCACGGAGCCGGCCGGCATACCAGCGGCCGACCCCGGTGAGCACGCCGATCCCGGCGAGAGCCACGAGGGAGAACCAGGCGACGCTCCCCTGCCCGTGCGGCACCACCACGAAGGCGGCGAGCAGCGGCCCGAGCGCCGTGCCGGCATTGCCGCCGACCTGAAACACCGATTGGGCGAGCCCGTATCGGCCGCCCGAGGCGAGGCGGGCGACGCGGGTCGCCTCCGGATGGAACACGGCCGAGCCGAAGCCGACGAGCCCCGCCGCCAGGAGCAGCAGCCCGTATTCCCATGCCACCGACAGCAGGAGGAGGCCCATGAGCGACGAGCCCATGCCGAGGGCCAGGGAGAACGGCAGCGGCCTGCGGTCCGTGTAGAGCCCGACCATGGGCTGGAGCACCGAGGCCGTGACCTGGAACACGAAGGTGATGAGCCCGATCTGGCCGAAATCCAGCCGGAACTGCGCCTTGAGCAGGGGGTAGATCGCCGGCAGCAGGGACTGCACGAGGTCGTTGAGGAGATGCGACAGGCTGAGCGCCCCGAGCACCGCGAAAGCCGGCCCGGCCGCCGGCGTCACGGGACCGGACGTCGCCGGACCGGTCTCCCGCTCCGGCTGCGCACGCTGGCCCCCGCGGGCCGCCGCTTCGATGGTTCCTGACATGGACGCGTCCCGACGGGTCTTCGTTCCCGGGTCGCCTGCGCGCCATCGGTGTCGCGAACATGGCCGAAGGCGGCGTATCGGCGAGGGGGCTCGGGCAGGATCGCCGGAACGAGGTTTTCGCGCGGATAGGCCCGGCGGAGTTCGAAGACCAGGACGTTCCCGGAGGCGGCCGAGACTTGTCCGTGGATAAGTCGAGGGATGATGGCGACTGGCCGATCCGATGGTTAACCCGGCATGATCCGTCCTGGTGCTGGTGTGTAAGGTCCGAGGATTGCGCCCCGATCTCATGAAACCGGGATCGAGCCGCGAACCGGCTCGATTTGAGACACTTTCCGCCCCACGACGGGACATGGCGCTCCAGATGTTTCAGGAACCGATCCACAAGATGCACCCGGGGGTGCCCATCAACGCCGCGGCCCGCCGCGACGTCTGGGCCGCGCTCCTGCCGCGACGCCGGCGCGCCGCCTTCCGCCTGGGAATCTCCACGGCCGTGGCCGCCGCCGATCTGCTGACCATCCTGGGCACGGCCTACGCGGTGGACGTGATCTATTCCTTCGGCGTGCTCGGCGAATTCCCGCCGAGCGGCGTGAGCGGTGGACTGCAGATCGCCGGCCTCGTGGCGGTGATGGTGCTGCTCACCAATCTGGCGCGCGAGGAATACAGTATCGAGACCTCGCTCTCCCACGGCCCGCACCTGCGGCGTACGGCGACCCTGTGGATCTCGGCCTGGGCGGTGGTGCTGATCCTCGGCTTCGCCACCAAGACCACCAACGACTTCTCGCGCATCGTATCCCTGGGCTTCTTCCTCGCCGGTCTGCCGATGATGATCGCCGTGCGCGCCGGCATGATCGGGCTGGTGCGCCGGGCGATCACGCCGGGCTCGGCCTCCATCAACCGCGTCCATCTCGTCGGGTTCGAAGAGGACATCGCGCGGTTCTACGCCCACAACGATGCCGAAGCCTTGGGACTTCGCGTCATCGGCACGAGCTACCTGCGCCGGATCGAGGGCGGTTCCGACGGCCTCGCCCGGCACACCCAGTTGGCCGAGGACCTCGATCTCGCCGTTTCGGTGGTGCGGTTCCTGCGCCCGGACGATGTCTTCATCCTGGTGCCGTGGTCCGAGGCCGACGACATCGAGCGCTGCATCGACGCGTTCCTGCGCGTGCCCGCCGCCCTGCACCTGCGTCCCGGCGCGGTGATGGACCGCTTCCCCGACCTCAAGGTCGGCCGCGTCGGCCGCCTGTCGGGCCTCAGCATCGGCCGCCGGCCGCTCCAGGCCGGCGAGATCCTGCTCAAGCGGGCGGTCGACCTCACCCTGGCGGCCACCGCCCTCGTGATGCTGGCCCCGCTCTTCGCCGCCGTCGCGGTGCTGATCAAGCTCGACAGCCCCGGGCCGGTGTTCTTCCGCCAGCGGCGCTACGGCTTCAACCAGCAGCCGTTCGGCGTCTACAAGTTCCGCAGCATGAAGACGGAGGGCGATGCGGTTTTCCGTCAGGCCTCGCGCAACGACACCCGCATCACCCGCATCGGTGCCGTGCTGCGCCGCTCCAACATCGACGAGCTGCCCCAGCTCATCAACGTCCTGCGCGGCGAGATGGCCCTCGTCGGCCCGCGCCCCCATGCCCTGGCCCACGATCGCAGCTTCGAGCGGCGCATCGCCCACTACGCCCGCCGCCATAACGTGATGCCGGGCATCACCGGCTGGGCGCAGGTGAACGGCCTGCGCGGCGAGACCCTGACCGACCTCGACATGGAGCGCCGCGTCGCCCACGACCTCCACTACATCGACAATTGGTCGATCTGGCTCGACCTCAGGATCATGGTCCAGACGGTGGTCTCGCCCCGCGCCTACAACAACGCGTTCTGAGGTGACGGAGCGGCTTACGACTCGACGGGCTTGCCGAGACAGGCGCCGCACTCGCCCTCGACTTCGAGGATGCGGCTCGATGGCTTGAAGCCCGCCTTGGCCAGGGTGCGTCCGAGCTGATCCTCGATCTCGGGCGAAGTGGTCTCGTCGATGGAACCGCAATTGCGGCAGATCAGGAAGACGAGGCCGGCGCCGTCCGTATGGGCATGGCCGCAGGAGACGAACGCGTTGCGGCTGGCGATGCGGTGGACGAGGCCGTTCTCCGTGAGGAAATCGAGGGCGCGGTAGACCGAGACCGCCGCCACCCGCTTGCCCGGCCCGCTCAGGCGCTCGGCAATGTCGTAGGCGCCCAGGGGCCGCGCCTGCGACGCCACCACTTCGAGGACGTCCCGGCGCAGGCGAGTGAACTGGAGGTCGCGCGCCCTGCACACGGCCTCGGCCCGTGCCAGGGCCTCCTCCGGCCCGTGATGGCCATGACATCCCGCCTCGGCGTGCGTGCCCGCGTGGTCGTGCATGGGCTCCCGGTCCCCGTGAGACATGGCAGCACGATGATCTCGGGGGAAAACCGGTTTCCCCTTCGCGCATCGTGCTCCGGGCCGGTGAGCCGGCCCGTTGAATTCCGACGATGTTACAGTGTATCAGCGCGCAACGTAAGCCGATGCGCCCGTTCGGTCCGATTGACCCGTCCCGTGACCCGTCCCAGTCCCCCGCCCCGCCGCTCGCTGTTCCAGGCGGGCGCGCCCCTCCGCTTCGTCGTGGCCGCCGGTCTGGCCACCCTGCTCTGGGGCGCCATTCTGTGGGCCCTCGCATGAGCGCGCCCGCGGCGGGCAGTGTGCCCGCGACGGGCGCCATCGCGCTCCACGGCCTGACCCTGGGCTACGATCGCCACCCGGCCGTTCACCACCTCGACGGTACGATCCAGGCCGGCGCGCTGCTGGCCCTCGTCGGCCCCAACGGCGCCGGCAAGTCGACCCTCCTCAAGGGCATCGTCGGCGAGGTGCCGTGCCTCGACGGCCGGATCGACCGCCCGGGCCTCGCCGGCGCCATCGCGTACCTGCCGCAATCGGCCGAGATCGACCGGGGCTTCCCCCTGCGGGTCCTCGACCTCGTGGCCATGGGCCTGTGGCGCCACATCGGTCCGTGGCGCCGGGCGGCGCCCTATCGCGACCGGCTGACCGAGGCCCTCGCCGCCGTCGGCCTCGTCGGCTTCGAGGACCGGCCCATCGGCACCCTGTCGGGCGGGCAGTTCCAGCGTGCCCTGTTCGCCCGCCTCATCGTCCAGGATGCCCGCGTCATCCTCCTCGACGAACCGTTCACCGGCGTCGACGGACGCACCAGCGCCGACCTCCTGCGCCTCATCGGCGCGTGGCACGGCCAGGGCCGCACCATCGTCGCCGCCCTGCACGACCTCGCCCAGGTCCGCGGCCATTTCCCCCAGACCCTGCTGCTCGCCCGCGAGCCGGTGGCCTGGGGTCCGACGGATCGGGTCCTGACTCCGCACAACCTCGCCCGCGCCCAGACCCTGTCGGAGGCCTGGGACGAGGACGCGGCGATCTGCGGCCGGGCGGGCGACGGACACGCCCCCTCGCACGCCCCCTCGCACGCGCATGCGCATTCTCACGGGCCTGCCCACGATCACACGCACGGGCATGCCCAGGACCACGGCCACCGGGACGCTCCGTGATCGACACCCTGATCGACTGGCTGTTCGGCCCATTCCTCGAATTCGGCTTCATGCGGCGCGCCCTCGTCGGCTGCCTCGCCCTGTCCCTGTCGGCTCCGCCCGTGGGCGTGTTCCTGATGCTGCGGCGCATGAGCCTGATGAGCGACGCCATGAGCCACGCCGTCCTGCCGGGGGCGGCCATCGGCTTTCTCGTGGCGGGCCTGTCCCTGCCGGCCATGACCCTCGGCGGTCTCGCGGCCGGCCTCGCCGTGGCGCTCCTGGCCGGGGCCGTCACCCGCTCAACCCTCATAAAGGAGGATGCGAGTCTCGCCGCGTTCTACCTCATCTCGCTCGCCGCCGGCGTGGTGCTCATTTCCCTGCGCGGATCGCAGATCGATCTCCTGCACATCCTGTTCGGCACCGTTCTGGCCCTGGACGATCCGGCCCTGCTGCTGCTGGGGGGCATCGCGACCATCACCCTGTTCGGGCTCGCGGCCCTCTACCGCCCCCTGGTGATGGAATGCGTCGACCCGCTGTTCCTGCGCACGGTGAGCCGGGCGGGCGGGCCGGTCCACTACGCCTTCCTCGGGCTCGTGGTACTCAACCTCGTGGGCGGCTTCCAGGCTCTGGGCACCCTCCTGGCGGTGGGCCTGATGCTGCTCCCGGCCATCACCGCGCGGTTCTGGGCGGCCGACCTCGGCGGCATGATCCCGGTCTCGGTGGTGTTCGCCATGGGCGCGAGCATGGCGGGGCTGACCGTGTCGTACCGGGCGGACCTGCCCACGGGCCCGGCCATCGTGCTGGCCGCCGGCGCGTTCTACGTGATCTCGCTCGTCATCGGCCCACGCGGCGGGCTGATCCGCCGCTTCGTCCGGGCGCGCCACCTCGAAGGATAGCGCCGGGAGGCGCCCTTCCACGACCTACAGGTTGAACAGGCTCATGATGCCGGACACCAGGGCGTAGACGAAGCCCGCGTTGAGCAGCACGCCCAGGGCCCCGACGGCGAGACCGGCCAGAACGACGACGCCGTCGCGCTCGACGAGGCCGAGACCCACGAGGCAGATGGCGAGCCCCAGGGGAATCTGCCCGACGATGGGGGCCGCGACGATGAGCGCCAGGGAGAGGGTGAGCAGGATCAGGCCGACGCCGCGCAGGCCTATGCCCGTCTCGAACAGGCTCATGCGCGGACGCGACCAATGTTCGAGGCGCCGCAGCAGGGGGACGGCCCGGTTCGCGGCCCGCTCGACATCCTTGCGGGCCACGGAGCGCCGCAGGAGCGCGCGGGGCAGCCACGGAGAGGACATGCCGGCCGTGATCTGCACCGCCACGAGAAGCAGCAGCAGCCCGCAGACCAGGGGGATCGGCGGAGGCATCGGCAGGCAGTTGGGCAGACCGAGGATGACGATCAGCAGGGCGAAGGCACGATCCTTCAGCACCGCGACGATATCGCCGACGGTCAGCCGCTCGCTCTCCTGCTCGGAGAGGACGGTCAGCACTTCGGAAGTTCGGGCACCTGGAGACAAGAAAGCTCGGCCATTGGCGACGGTCCTGTCGCGGGCTGTAGCCTAGTCGGGCACCGGCGCCAAGCGGACCGATCGGGGACGGTTCGTCCCGCGTGCGCCAGCGCGCATGGGCGCCGACCCAATCATAGATTGGGAAGATAAACTTGGAAACACCTCAAGTAAGAACCGACACCCTTCGGTAGCCCCTGTCCATAACAACCCAATAATCCTGCGCTCCTCAAATCGAGACTCGTAAAATTCTCGATTTTATCTATACTTCCCCCACACGTTGTGGAGGTCTCCGCATGTGACCGGGCCGGGACGAACCAAGGGCCGAGGGCGCCGACGGGCAGCATGGGCGGTGGGCGCCGGGCTGATCCGCGTGCTCTTCGGATTCGGCTCCGTACAGGCCCAGGACAAGCCAACCCAGAACAATCCGGCTTCCCTCCTGCTGTTCGGCAGCCTCGAAGCCGGTCCTTCGACCTTCGTCGGCACCGGCGCGAAGCTCGCCCTCGACCGGATCGACCGCGAGGGCTTCGTCGCCCTGGCGAGCCTCGGTGCCGGCACGCGGCGGGAGGGGGCGGGCCGGCGCGAGACCGCCACCGGTGCGGCGGTGGTCGGCTACCAGTGGTTTCGCGACTGGGGCGTGATCGCCGCCTATGGCGGGATCGAGGGCTCCGTCGAGGCCCTGACCATGGGCGGCGCGACCCGCTTCGAACCCGTCCGCCTCGGGGTGCGGCTGCACGGCGAAGTCTGGGCACGCCCGGCCGAGACGACGCTCCTCACGGCCACCGCGATCCTCGATTCGTCCCGGACCGCCGCCTGGGGCCGGCTTTCGTGGGGCTGGCGACTGGAGCCGTGGCCGGGCTGGAATCCCTATCTCGGCCCCGAATTCGCCCTCTACGCCGACCGCACCGGCTACCGGAAATGGAACTTCGGCGTCCACGCGACGGATTTCGCCATCGGGCGCTTCAGCCTGCGCACCTCGGCCGGCCTCCAGTTCGAACCGCAGGGGCCCGCAAGCCCCTACGTCGCCCTTACCGTGTGGACGCCCTGGTGAAGTCGCGGCTCAGCCCTTGGTCCGCAGGGCCGAGCGCCCGCCATCGACGCCGATGACCTGGCCGGTGATCCAGGCCGCCTCCTCCGACACGAGGAAGCTCGCCAGGCCGGCGATGTCCTCGGGCGTTCCGAGGCGCTGCATCGCGTGCATCGCGGCGATCCCCGAGGCGAGGGTGGCGCTGCCCGTGATCGCAGCCGACAGCGGCGTGCGGGTGAGCGACGGCGCCACCACGTTGACGCGGATCTGCGGGCTCAGTTCGGCGGCGAGCGACAGGGCGAGGCCCTCGACCGCCCCCTTGGCCATGGCGACGGAGGCATGCGCCGGGAACCCTTGCGCCACCGCCACCGTCGAGAACAGGACCACGCCCGCCCCGGTCTCCCCGGCGCCGGCCTTGAGCGCGGGGGCGGCGGCCTGGATGGCGAGGAATGCACCCAGGGCGTTGATACGAAAGTCGGTCTCGGCATCGTCGGCGGTCAGCTTGGCGAGCGGCCGCAGGTTGATGGTGCCGACCGCGTAGACGAGGCCCGCGAGTTCAGGACCGGCTTCCTCCGTCGCTTTGGCGAAGAAGGCCGGGTCGGTGACGTCACCGGCGGTGAAGGTGGTGTCGCCGAGCTCCGACGCCGCCGCCTCAAGGCGCCCGGCATCGCGGGCCGCGAGATGCAGGGAATAGCCGCGCCGGCGCAAGGCGTCCGCCGTCGCCCGGCCGATGCCGCCCGTGCCGCCGTAGAGGATGACCCGCTTCATGCCTGCTCCCATTCCGTTCGCGAAGGATTAGGTAAGGCGCGCGGGGGCGACGTGGAGCGCCCTCCACCCGGATCGCCCCATCCGTGGAGTCGCAGCCCCCCGAGCGAGACAGGCCCATGAAGTTCGCCTTTGCCGGCATCGATTTCCTCGGGGGCGTGTTCGAGAGCCTCGTCGAGGTGGGTTGGACCCCGATCAAGCTGTTCACCCGCCCCTGTGACGGGATCTACGATCACAACGAGGTCGTGGTGGCCCAGGCACGCCGGCACCGGTTGCCGATGCAACTCTCGCGGATCAAGGCGTCCGACATGGAGGCCCTGGCCCAGTCGCACGGCCGCGACTGGGCCCTGGTGGTGGCGGGCTATCCCTGGCTGATCCGGGACTGGCGCGGATCGGCGGCCTACGGTGTCAATTTCCATCCCTCGCCCCTGCCCATGGGGCGCGGCCCCTACCCGCTGTTCAAGGCGGTGGCCGATGCCCACACGGAATGGGGCGTCACCGCCCACGTGCTCGGCGAGGAGGGGTTCGATACGGGCGACATCCTCGCGCAGGAGCGCTTCGCCCTGTCAGGGGACGAGACGCACGAGAGCCTGCTCTCCAAGTGCCAGATCGCGGCACGCCGCCTTGCCGCCGGCCCCATCGCCCGCGACCTGCCGGCCCGCTGGCGCGGGGCCGAACCCCAGGGCGAGGGCTCGTACTGGCCCCGCGTCACCGACGCCGACCGCACCCTCGACTTCCGAAGCGACGTGGCGGCGATCCTGCGGCGGGTGCGCGCCTTCGGGACCATCGAGACCATCGCGCGGCTCGGCGACAACCGCGTCTACGTGGCGGCGGCGGAGGGCTGGTCCGAACCCCACCGCCACACGCCCGGCACGGTGGTCCACCGCTACCGCCGGCACATCGTCATCGCGGCCCGCGACGGCTACATCCAGCTCAACCGGTGGAGCCCGGTGGCGATGACGGAAGCCGGCCATCTCGGGCGGTAGGGTCTTGGCTTTGAGTATGACGAAGTCATATAAACTGAGACGGTCGAAATTTCGTGAGGTGTTGTCATGAGGACCAGCCGGCCCATCAGCGTCACGCTCGGTGAGATGCAGGAACGTGTCGATGCCCGAGTTCGATCGGGCGACTACGCCTCTGCCAGCGAAGTGGTTCGGGCAGGGCTGCGAGCCCTCGACCGCGAAGAGTCCGTCCTCGATAACGTCCTCCGTGCGAAGGTAGAGCAGGCGCTAGCGGACTCACGTCCTGCACTTCCAGCGGACGAGGTGTTCGCGGCCCTGCGTGCCCGACACGCAGAGCGGCTGAAGGCCACGGGACATGGCGTATAGGGTCTCGATCCATCCGGCCGCACGGACCGACCTGTTCGACCTCGACGACTATATCACCGCGCAATCAGGAACCGCACGCGCTGCTGAGTTCATTGGCCGTATCGAGCGGGCGTGCCGGGATCTTGCGGACTTTCCGGAGCGTGGTGTGCGACGGGACGACATCGCACCCGGTGTTCGAACGATCGCACTGGAACGGCGGGTGCTGATCGCGTTCCGAGTGGAGGACGATGCAGTCGTGATCCTGAGGATGCTCTATGCCGGCCGCTCTTTCAGCGCGGAACAGATCCCGTCCTGATTTACTTTCATTTTCCCCGTCCGTGCCTGAGCGGAGTTCCCATGGCGCGGATGCGCAAGAAGGCCGATCTGCCCACTAAAATCTGCGCGACCTGCGGCAAGCCGTTCGCGTGGCGCAAGAAGTGGGAGCGGGTGTGGGACGAGGTGCGCTACTGCTCCGACCGTTGCCGGACCGAGGCCAAGCGCACCCGGCCGCAAGCGGAATCCTGACGGGTCAGACGAGACCCGCGAGGGCTTCGGGGGTGTCGACGTCCTGGAGTACGGCGGCATCCATGGCGACTTCGCGGATGTCGGTGCGCCGTGCGAGCAGCCGACCCGCCCCCTGATCGCCGGTCAGGGTCGCGAGATCGGCCGCGAGGCGTCGCCGGTTGAGCAGCACCGGATTGCCGCGCTGGCCGGCATGGACGGGCACCACGGCGGCCGGATCGCCCCCGCGAAAAGCTTCCGTCAGGGCGGTGAGGTGGTGGGCCGTGATGCGTGGCATGTCGGCGAGCAGAACGAGGATCGCGTCCGCCTGCGGCAGGGCGGCAAGGCCCGCCTGGAGGGACGTGGACAGGCCCTCTTCATAGGCCGAGTTGTCGATGCAGGTGAGGTCGAGCCCATCGAGGGCCGCGCGGATGGCTGGCCCATGGGCACCGATCACCGCCACCACCGGGCCGAGTCCGGAGGCGAGTGCGGCCCGAGCGGCGTGGCGCACCAGGGGTTCGCCGTCGAGGACACTCAGGAGCTTCGGGGTCGCTCCGAAGCGGGTGCCGCGTCCGGCGGCCAGCAGCACGAGGCCGTAATCAACCGTCATCGTCATCCGCCGGGGTACCGCCGGAGCGGGGCTGGGGCCGCGAGACGATCTCCATGAGGAGACCGCCGACGCCGAGGCCGACGATGTCGGCGCGGGTGACGGCGAGACCCGCGAGCAGCCGGTGCAGCACCCAGTCGAACCCGTTCTCCTTCGGGGAGCGGGCGCAGCCGGGGGCACCGATCACCGGCACGTCGCCGAACGACCCGACGAGGAGGAGGTTGCCGGGATCGACGGGCATGCCGAGGTGATCGACCCGGCCGCCAGCGGCCTCGATGCCGGCCGGGATCACATCGCGCCGGTCGGTGATGGCGGAGGCGCCGAACACCACGACGAGGTCGGCGCCCTCCGCCGCGAGCGCTCGGATCGCCCCACCGACGGCCCCGGCCCCGTGCGGCACCCGTGTGTCGGCGACGATCGCCGCCCCCGTGGGCGCGAGGCGCCGGGCGAGCGTCGCCAGGGTCTTGTCGATGGTCGCTTCCTTGAGGCCGGGCAGCCGGGTCGAGACCACGCCGACGCGGGCCCGGACATAGGGCGCGACCCGCAGGGCGGCGTCCGGCGCGGCGCGGCAGGCACGCTCCAGGGCGGCGCCGGCGACGGCGTAGGGAATGATCTTGACGGTGGCGACCATCTCACCGGCCACCACCGGGCGATAGGCCGGCAGGGTCGCCACGGTGATGGCCTCGTCGACGGCGTTCACGGCGTCGATGCCGGCCCGGTCGATGAGCAGGAGCCCGGCCTCCCTAGCGAACAGGTTGCAGCGGCCCGTGAAGGGCGGCTCGCGGCGCAGGCCCGGCCCGGCGAGGCGGATGGCGAGGCGCTCCGCCGCCGCGTCCTCGCCGACGTCGCCCGGTTCGAAGCTCACCGCCACGAGTTCGGCGAGACCCGCCGCATCGAGGCGGGCGGCGTCCTCGGCCGGGATCGGCCGGCCCTTGCGCAGGGTCACGTCGTGGGCACGGACCGTATGGGCGGCGATGAGCCCCCCGGCCTCCCGGGTCGGGACGGAGCCGAATCTCATCGCGCCGCCGCGGAACGGGGCGCGCGCTGGGCGGCGACGATCTGGCCGAGGATCGACACGGCGATCTCGGCCGGACTCACGGCGCCGATGTCCAGGCCAATCGGCGCGGCGATCCGGCCGATGGCGTCCTCAGTAAATCCGACCGCTCCGAGCCGGGCGACGCGGGCGGCGTGGGTCTTCCTCGAGCCGAGGGCCCCGACATAGAAGCAGTCCGCCCGCAGGGCTGCCATCAGGGCCGGGTCGTCGATCTTCGGATCGTGGGTCAGGGCGGCCACGGCGCAGTAGCGGTCCAGGGCCGGCACCGCGCCTCCGAAGGCCTCGTCGGGCCACAGGGTAACGAGGTCGATGCCGGGAAAGCGCTCCGGCGTGGCGAAGGCCGTGCGCGGGTCGATGACCGCGACGTCGAGGTCCAGGGCCGTCGCCATGGGGCAGAGGGCCTGGCTGATATGCACGGCCCCGACGATCACGAGGCGCACGGGCGGCGCCTGCACCGTGAGGAAGAGCGGGCGGCCCTCGACCTCGGCGAGACCGCTCTTGCCTGAGGCGAGGCGCTGACCGAGGAGATCCGCGAGGGGGTCGGCGGCGATCTCGGCCTCGCGCACCATGCGCTGGGTGCCGCCATCGAGGTCCGTCACCAGGATGGCGGCGCGCCGGGCGGCGCGCTCGGCATTGAGGGCGGTCAGGGCATCGAGTTGCATGGCGGCGGCCTCAGGTCACGGGCTCGACATAGACGCGGATGCGCCCGCCGCAGGAGAGGCCGACCCGCCAGGCGGTCTCGTCGGCGACGCCGAACGCGACGACGCGGGCCCGTCCGTCGGCGATGGCCTCCATCCCCTCCGTGATCACCGCGCCCTCGACGCAGCCGCCCGAGACCGAACCGAGGAAATTGCCCTCGGCATCGACCACGAGGTGGCTGCCGACGGGCCGGGGGGCCGAGCCCCAGGTCTCGATCACCGTGGCCAGCGCCACGCCGCGCCCGGCGCGGCGCCACGCCTCGGCCGTGCTGAGGATGTCGGTCTCGGTGGAGAGCATGGGGTGACTCCGGAACGGGAACGAGCGCCCCGTCTCCTCGCAACACGAAGAACGGCAGGTAGGCTCCCCCGGACAGGCAACAATGCGACCGGCGCGCCCCTTATGCCAGGACGTGACTTTCCGCACGGAGAGCGCCAGCCTATTCTGACGTTGGTTTCCGAAGTTCAGTGCGAGGGTAGGCCCGATGAGACGATTCGCGGCGATCCTCGCCCTCATGCCCGCCGCCGCCCAGGCTCAACCGGTGCCTTCCCCCATCAGGATCGGCCTGTCGGCGCCCCTGACCGGGCCGGACGCCGCCTTCGGCCTCGGCATGCGCGGGGCGGCCGAGCAGGCCGTAGCCGACATCAACCGGGCGGGCGGCGTCAACGGACAGCGCCTCGCCCTGGTGGTGGCCGACGATGCCGGCGATCCGAAGCAGGGGCTGGCGGTGGCGCGCCGCTTCGCCGCCGAGCGGGTCGGCCTCGTGGTCGGCCCCCTCAACGCGGCCGTGGCCGGGGCGGCGATGCCGGCCTATGCGGAGTCCGGCATCGTCGCGGTGACGCCGGGGGTGACCTGGGCACCCCTGACGGCGCGCGGGTTCGGGACCGTGTTTCGCACCTGCGCCAACGAAGCCGGACAGAGCGCCCTGGCCGGCACGTATCTCACCGAGCGTTTCGCCAACCGCCGCATCGGCCTCGTCCACGACAAGACCACCTTCGGCCGCGGCCTCGTCGATGGCGTCGCCCGCGTCCTCAAGGCTGCGGGCCAGACGGAGGCCGCCTTCGAGGCCCTGGCGCGGGGCGACAGGGACTTGTCCGGCCTCGCCGCCCGCCTGAAGCGCGCGCGGGTGGAGGTGGTGTATTTCGGTGGCCTCGCGGCGGAGGCGGGCCTGCTCCTGCGGGCCCTGCGCGAGGCGGGGCTCGACGCCCCCCTCGTCGGCAGCGACGGCCTGCTCGACAAGGAGTTCTCGCAGGTGTCCGCCGCCGACGGCACGGTGATGACCCTGGCCCCCGCCCCCCGCCTGCCCGAGGCGAAGCTGGCGCCGGCCAAGCCGCACTCCCCGGAAACCGAGGCCTTCGCGGCCCAGAGCTACGCCGCCGTGGAGGTGCTGCGCGCCGGCATCCTGGGCGCGCAATCGACCGAGGGCCGGGCGGTGGCGGCCTTCCTCCACGGCGGCACGCCCGTGAAGACCATGCTCGGCGCCCTCGCCTACGATGCGCGCGGCGACCTCACGCCGGACCCGCGCCGGCCGGCCTACACCCTTCAGGTCTGGCGCCGGACCCCGGACGGCCGCATCGATTACGCGGGCAACACCGTCGATCCATGAGATTTGGGGGGCCGCCGAAACGAGCCCCCGAAGTACGCTTCACCCCGAAGGAAGTGCGCTTTACCCCGAAGCGAGCCCCCATCGGGAACTAGGTTCCGGGGAGGCGGCGGCCGAGGGCCTGTCGATGAAAATCGACGGTGGGCGGGAAAAGCTTGCTTCGCGCCGATCCGAACATTATGTCGGGGCAACGCTCGCCGGTGTTGCGCATCCGATGGGATCGGACCCGCCGCCCGCCGCGTTTTGCCGAACGGCTTCGTTTTATGTTCCGGGTCGCCCCGTTCAGGCTGTCCCGCTTGGAGAGTGTGGATGGCGAAAGAAGAGTTGATGCAGTTCGACGGTCTCGTGATCGAGATCCTGCCGGACGCACGCTACCGCGTGCAGCTCGACCAGGGGCACGAGATCGTGGCCTACACGGCCGGCAAGATGAAGAAGAACCGCATCAAGACTCTGGCCGGCGACCGCGTCACCGTCGAGATGTCGCCCTACGACCTCGAGAAGGGCCGCCTCGTGTTCCGCCACAAGGACGAGCGCTCCGCCGGTCCGCGTCCGCCGATCCGCGGTCAGTTCCGCCGCCGCTGAAGGCTTCGGCGCAACGCGCCATTCAGGTTTGCGACGATCGATACACGGCAATGCCCGCTCACGCGGGCATTGCCGTTTCTATTCGACCTACTTCCCGAACCGTTCGAACTTCGGGAAACTCCGGGTCATCAGGGCGCCGGCATCGGAGCGGTGGCCCAACCATTTCTCCAGAATGCCAGCATTGGCCAGCCGCACCTCGCCACCGGTCTCGCGCCAGGGCAGGCCCTCGGCGAGGGTGAAAACGCAGGCATCCGTCAGGGTGGTCTGGCGGCAGCGCTGCAGGCGCACGCCCTTGCCGCGCACGAGTTCGGGCATCTCCGCGATGGGGAAGACGAGGAGCAGGCGGTCGGCGCTGCAGACGGCGACGTGGTCGCCGACCGCCGGCACCAGCAGGGTCGCGGTGGCCGGGTCGTCGAGGCCCATGATGCCCTTGCCCTTGCGGGTGTTGGCCACCAGGGCATCGGCCGGCGCCAGGAAGCCGCGCCCGTCGGAGGCCGCGACCAGGAGCTTGGTGCCGGGCTGATACGGCAGGGCCGCGACGATCTCGGTGCCGTCGTCGAAATCCACCATGAGGCGGATCGGATCACCGAAGCCGCGCCCGCCGGGGAGCTTGGCCGCCTCCAGGGTGAACACCTTACCGTTGGACGCGAGCACGAGGATCTTGGCCGTTGTCTCGCTCGGGAAGGCGATCTTGAGGTTGTCGTCGCCCTTGAAGGCGACGCCCGAGAGGTCCGCGACATGCCCCTTGAGGGCCCGAATCCAGCCCTTGGCCGAGACGATGACGGTGATCGGCTCACGCTCGACCATGGCCGAGGTGAAATCGATGCCGGCGGTGTCGGGCGGGTTCTCGAGGGTGGTGCGCCGGGCGCCGATCTTGGTCTCGGGTCCGAAGGTCTTCTTCACCGCGCGGATCTGCTTGGTGATGTCGGCCCATTGCAGCTTGTCGGAGCCGAGCAGTTCCTCGATTCCGAGCTTCTCCTTGGTAAGGGTATCGAGCTCGCGCTTGAGCTCCATCTCCTCGAGCTTGCGCAGGGAGCGCAGGCGGGTGTCCAGGATGGCGTTGGCCTGGACTTCAGTCAGTTCGAACCGCTTCATCAGGGCGGGCTTCGGCTCGTCCTCCTCGCGGATGATGCGGATGACCTCGTCGAGGTCGAGGTAGACGATGAGCAGGCCGCCGAGGATTTCGAGGCGCCGGTCGATCTGGCCCAGGCGGTGGCGGGCGCGGCGCTGGAGCACGACCCGGCGGTGGTCGAGCCACTCGCGCAGGGCTTCGGCGAGGCCGATGACCCGGGGGACGAGGCCGCCGACCAGGACGTTCATGTTCAGCGAGATACGGGCTTCGAGCTCGGTGAGCCGGAACAGCGATTCCATCAGGATGACGGGATCGACGTTGCGGGCGCGCGGCTCCAGGACGATGCGCACGTCCTCGGCGGACTCGTCACGCACGTCGGCGAGCAGGGGGAGCTTGCGCTCCTGCAGCAACTCGGCGAGTTTTTCGATGAGGCGCGCCTTCTGCACGCCGTAGGGAATCTCCGTGACGACGATGGTCCAGGTGCCGCGGCCGAGATCCTCCTTGGCCCAGCGGGCGCGCACCCGGAAGCCGCCGCGCCCGGTGCGGTAGGCCTCGGTGATGGAGTCGGCGCTGTCGATGAGGATGCCGCCGGTGGGAAAATCCGGCCCCTTCACGAAGGTGAGGAGCTGGGCCGAGGTCGCGTCGGGATGGGTGATGAGGTAGAGCGCCGCGTCGCAGAGTTCGGCGGCGTTGTGCGGCGGGATCGAGGTCGCCATGCCGACCGCGATGCCCTGGGAGCCGTTGGCGAGCAGGTTCGGGAAGGCGGCCGGGAGCACCACCGGCTCCTCTTCCTGCCCGTCGTAGTTCGGGCGGAAATCGACGGAATCGTCGTCGAGGCCTTCCATGAGGAGGCGCGCGACCTCCGTCATCCGGGCCTCGGTGTAGCGCTGGGCAGCGGCGTTATCGCCGTCGATGTTTCCGAAATTGCCCTGGCCGTCGACGAGCGGATAGCGCTGGGCGAAGTCCTGGGCCATGCGCACGAGGGCGTCGTAGGCCGCCGTGTCGCCGTGCGGATGGTACTTGCCGATGACGTCGCCGACGATGCGGGCGCATTTCTTGAACGCCGAGGTCGGATCGAGCTTCAGCAGCCGCATGGCGAACAGGATGCGCCGGTGGACGGGCTTCAGGCCGTCGCGGGCATCGGGCAGGGCCCGGTGCATGATCGTCGAGAGGGCATAGGCGAGGTAGCGGTCCTCCAACGCGGATTTCAGCTCGACGCTCTCGATGCCGTCGGAGCCCGACGGCGGCTCGAAGGGCTGGCCCATCACGATCTCCGGGGGCGCCGACGCCCCAAATCAGAACGAATCAAGAACATGGTCTAGGCGCTTCCCGTGCCCAAGGCAACGAAGCGCGCCCGCGCGTCCGGGGGCGGCAACGCACGCGGTCCCCACAGGTGCAGATCGAGGAAGTAACCCGTCAAGGTAAACCCCGCGGTAACGTCGCGGCCCTCGGGGGTCATCGGCAGCGACCCCGCGTCTCGCTCGCGCAGAAAATCGGGCAGCGCCAGGAGCTTGTCCCGATACGGCTCGCCGGCGGAGGCGCTCACCGCCCGGCCGGAACGGGGCGAGACGTAGATCAGGGCGTCGTTGCCGCCCGTCGCCGCGCAGGCCGACAGATCGAGGCCGAATCCGAGTTCGGCGAGGATCGCGAGTTCGAACCGCACCATGAGGGGCGGGGCGATGTCGGGATCGTGCAGGTGGTCGATGAGGATGCGGGCGGCTTCGTAGAGTTCGGGATGGGGATCGCGCTCGGGCAGCAATCGGAGGAGACCGGCGAGGTGGGCGATGCCGTGAAGCGCGAGCCCCGAGCCCATGAGACGCGCGGCCACCGATTCGATGGGCTCGACGGCGTAGGCGCCGAGGCTGTCGTCGAGGCGTGCCCGCCATGTCGCCTGCACCCGGTTGCCGGGCTGGAGCACGGGCTGCATCCGGCGCGAGCGCCCGCCATGGACGAGGCCGAGATGGCGCCCGTGGGCGGCGGTCATGAGTTCGAGCACCACGCTCGTCTCACCCTGTCGGCGCAGGCCGAGCACGAGGCCGTCGTCGGTCCATTGCATGCCTTTCCATAGGCCGATGCCGGCGGGAAGGAAAAGCGCGACGGCAGCAAAGATTGCACCAATGATCCATTTCCCGCAGGGCGAGAATAAGCTTAAGCTTGTGGGTGAAGCGGAGGCGCACGGAGATGGCGATGGGTGGTCCGGCTCGGCTCCTGCTCCTGGGTCTGGCATGCGCGCTCTCGGCGTGCACGCCCCGCGGACCGGCCCCCTCCCCGAACGCGACGCTCCGCACCCGCGTCGCCGCCCTCGCCCTGGCCCAGGTGGATTTCGGTTCGGTGTCGGTGATCCCGGTGCGGTTCGAGCACAGCCGCATCGCCGGGCCGTTCGAGGATGGCGGGCGCACCCTCTATTGCGTCTCGACCCGGATGAAGGGCCGGACCTTCGGCAAGGGCGAGCGGGCGAAGGCGGTGATCCGCGATACGGGCGGCGTGCTCAGCGTGCTCCCGGACGACGAAGAACTCTGCAGCGGCCACCGCACGGAACCATTCCCGGAGTTGGAGACCCTCGGCAATCCGGCCTGACGCCCCCTTGCCCGGGCCGAGCGGCGATGAAACCATGCCCGCATGCCCAGACACCCTTCAACCGAACGTCCCCTGAGCCTAAGCCTCGACCTCATCGCCCGCGCCCATCCCGATCCCGTCCGCGACGACCCGACGGCGCTGGCCCTCCTCACCGACGACGAACTCGGCCCCGGCCTCGCCCGGGCGCTCACCCGGCGTCCGCGTACCGAGAACGGCCTGTGGGTGTTCGGCTACGGCTCCCTGATCTGGCAGCCGGAATTCGCCTTCAGCGAGCGGCGCACGGGGACGGTGCGGGGCTACCACCGCCGGTTCTGCCTGCTGCAGCGGCGGTTTCGCGGCAGCACGGACCGGCCCGGCCTCGTCCTCGCGCTCGATCGCGGCGGCCTGTGCCGGGGCGTCGCGTTCCGGCTGCCGGGCGACGATCCGCACGTGACCCTGCTGCCGGTCTGGCGCCGGGAGATGCGCGGCAACGGCTACGAATCCCGCTGGGTGGTGGTCGAGACCGCCGACGGCCCGGTGACGGCCCTCACCTTCGTCGTCAACCGCGCCAGCGACCGCTACACCGGCCGCCTCACGGAACCCGAGATCGCCGACCGCATCGCCACGGGCGCCGGGCATCTGGGGCCCAGCGCCGAATACCTGTTCCGGACCGCCGAGGCCTGCGCGCGCGAGGGGATTTTGGACCTCCACCTGTGGAACCTGCAGGCGCTGGTGGCCGAGCGGCTGGAGGCGCGGGCCGCCTCCTGATGCTCGGAGAAAGCATCCGGGTTCGAAGGGCTCGCCCTTCGTAGGTCCAGGGCAAAGCCCTGGAAGAAACGTCGGGCTCTGCCCGACACCCGCCGAGGGGATGATCCCCTCGGAACCCCGGATCAGTTCACCTCCACCTGCACCACCCCCGGCACGGCCCGCAGGGCCCCGGCGATCTGCGGCGTCGCCTGGTACTTGCCCGGCAGCTTGACCTCGACCTCGCGGTCGCCGTTGTCGAGGAGGAGGATGAGGGAAACCTCGCCCTCGCCGCGCACCTGCAGGCGCTGCTGCACGGAGGCGATGGGGCGCTCGTCGCGGAGATAGACGCGCATGCCCTTCTGGTGGCGGGCCACCGCCGCGTCGAGGGGTTCGGCGGTCATGATGCGGGCGCGGACATCCTCGCCTTCGAGGTTGGCCTGGAGTTGGAGGACGAGGGGCCGGCCGGGCTCCAGGATCTCGCGGTAATGACCGAGGCCTTCCGAGAAGATGATCGCCTCGAAGTGACCGGTCTGGTCCGACAGGATGACGATGCCGAGCTTGTTGCCGGTCTTGGTGCGCCGCTCCGAACGGTCGAGGACGGAGGCGGCCACGCGCCCGACGCTGGTGGTGCCGGCCCGCACGGCCCGGCAGAACTCGGCCCAGGTCTGGACCCGGAGTTTTTCCAAAAGGCCCGAATACTCGTCCAGCGGATGGCCCGAGAGGAAGAAGCCGATGGCGTCGTATTCGCGCTTGAGTTTTTCCGCCATGGGCCAGCCCTCGTAAGGGGGCACCCGCAGGGTGACGTCGGTCGAGGTGACGCCGCCGAACATGTCGGCGATGCCGGTGCTCTCGGCCTCGGCCGCCCCTTGCGCGAGCTTCATCATCGGCTCGATGGCCGCGCATGCCCGCGCCCGGTCGGGCTCGAGCCCGTCCATGGCGCCGGCGGCGACGAGGTTCTCCAGGGTCCGCTTGTTGATGAGGCGGGGGTTGATGCGCCGGGCCAGGCACGCGAGTTCCCGGAACGGCGTGTCACCCCGCGCCTGGACGATCGCCTCCACGGCGCCGCGCCCGACGCCCTTGATGGCCGACAGGGCGTAGATGATCCGCCCGTCCGTCACCTCGAAGTTGACGCCCGAGGTGTTGATGGACGGCGGCTCGACGACGATCTTGAGGCGCTGGGCGTCCTGGCGGAATTCGGCGAGCTTGTCGGTGACGTCGATGTCGAGCTGCATGGCGGCGGCCAGGAACTCGACGGGGTGGTTCGCCTTCAGGTAGGCGGTCTGGTAGGTCAGCAGGGCGTAGGCGGCGGCGTGTGACTTGTTGAAGCCGTAATCGGCGAACTTGGCGAGCAGATCGAAGATCTCGTCGGCCTTGGCCTTGGTGAGCTCGCGCTCCATGCAGCCCTTCACGAAGCGGTCGCGCTGGGCGTCCATCTCGGCCTTAATCTTCTTGCCCATGGCGCGGCGGAGCATGTCGGCCTCGCCGAGCGAGTAGCCGGCGAGGACTTTCGCCACCTCCATCACCTGTTCCTGGTAGACGATGATGCCGAAGGTCTCGCGCAGGATCGGCTCCAGCTTGGCGTGCGGATACCAGCTCGCCTCGTTGCCGGCGTCGCGCCCGAGCTTGCGCTCGCAATAGACCGGGATGTTGGCCATGGGGCCGGGGCGGTAGAGCGCCACGAGGGCGATGATGTCCTCGAACCGGTCGGCCTGCATCTCGACGAGCGCCTTGCGCATGCCGGCGGATTCCACCTGGAACACGCCGACCGTCTCGCCGCGCTTCATCGGCAGGTAGGTCGCCTCGTTGTCCAAGGGCAGCGAGGCGAGATCGACGATGATCCCGCGCTTGGCCAGCAGATCGGTGCAGTACCGCAGCAGCGTGAGCGTCTTTAAACCCAAAAAATCGAACTTCACGAGGCCGGCGGCCTCGACCCACTTCATGTTGAACTGGGTCACCCGCATGCCGGTCTTCGGGTCGCGGTAGAGGGGGACCAGCTGTTCGAGGGGCCGGTCGCCGATGACCACGCCGGCGGCGTGGGTCGAGGCATGGCGGTGCAGGCCCTCGAGCTTCTTGGCGATCTCCATGAGGCGGGCGACGATGGGCTCCTCCTCCATGGCCGCCTGAAGCTTCGGCTCGCCCTCGATGGCCTGGGTCAGGGTCACGGGGTTGGCCGGGTTCTGCGGCACCAGCTTCGTGAGCTTGTCCACCTGCCCGTAGGGCATCTCCAGCACGCGGCCGACGTCGCGCAGGACGCCGCGCGCCTGCAGGGTGCCGAAGGTGATGATCTGCGCGACCTGCTCGTGGCCGTAGCGCTCCTGCACGTACTGGATCACCCGCTCGCGGCCATCGACGCAGAAGTCGATGTCGAAATCCGGCATCGAGACGCGCTCGGGGTTGAGGAAGCGCTCGAACAGCAGGCCGAACCGCAGGGGGTCGAGGTCGGTGATGAGGAGCGACCACGCCACCAGGGAGCCTGCACCCGAGCCGCGGCCCGGGCCGACGGGGATATCGTGGTCCTTGGCCCACTTGATGAAGTCCGACACGATGAGGAAGTAGCCGGGAAACTTCATGCCGACGATGACGTCGAGCTCGAAGGCGAGGCGGTCGCGGTAGACCTGTTCGGTCATGCCGGGCGCCGTGCCGTGCTGGGCGAGACGCAGGTCGAGGCCGGCGATGGCCTGGGCCCGCAGTTCCTCCGGCTCGGACCGGACCACCTCGACGGCGGCCTCACCGGCGGACTCGTTGGCGACGGCCTCCGCGGCCACCCGTGCGAAATTGGGCAGGATGGGTTTGCGCGTGCGCACGCGGTAGGCGCAGCGCATGGCGATCTCGACGGTGGCGTTGAGCGCGTCCGGCAAGTCCGAAAACAGTTCGGCCATCTGCGCGCGGGTGGTGAAGCCGTGGCGCGGGGTGAGCTTGCGGCGGCGCTCATCGGAGACGAGGCGCCCGTCGGCGATGGCGAGCAAGGCGTCGTGGGCGTCGTAGTCGCCGGTCTTAGCAAAGAACGGCTCGTTGGTGGCGACGATGGACAGGCCGTTGGCATCGGCGAGCCGGAGCAGCTCGCGCTCGATCATGCGCTCGTCGGACAGGCCGTGGCGGAGAATCTCGACGTAGAGATTGTCCTCGCCGAAGGCCGCCTTGAGCTGGGCGAGGCGCGCGGCGGCGAGTTCGGCCCGGCCCTGGCGCAGGACGGAATCGAGGGGTCCGGTGGTGCCGCCCGTCAGGGCGATGAGGCCGCCGGCGCATTCCGCCAATCCCGCCGCGCTCACCCGGGGAGCATCGCCCAGGGCACCGTCGAAATAGGCACGGCTCGCGAGGCGCAGGAGGTTGGCGTAGCCGGCCTCGTCCTGGGCCAGGACCACGACGTTGGCGCATCCCCCCTGCGCCTGGGGGTTGCGCGCCATGGGGTCGGGCGCCTCGAAGGCGACGGTCACCTGGAGGCCGGCGATGGGCTGGAGGCCCGCGCCCGAGGCCTTCTCGGAGAATTCCAGCGCCCCGAACAGGTTGTTGGTGTCGGTGAGCGCCAGGGCCGGCTGCCGGTCGGCGGCGGCCGCCTTGACGATGTCCCCGACCTTCAGCGCGCCTTCGAGGAGCGAGAACGACGAGTGGACATGGAGGTGGACGAAGCCGGGATCTTTGAGGATGCGCGCCATGCTTCCATCAGCCCGAGTCGCGGTGAACGATCCATCAAGAACGATCGGGGCGCATGGTTTGGCTGTGGAAGGCTGCCCTCCGTGATGCGTCGGCAACGCTATCGCAACGGCGCCAAGGCTACGGCCCAGGCGGCGACCGAAACCGCCAGGAGCCCGAAGGCCATGAACTCGACCGCGCCGGTGAGGATCATCCGCTTGAACATGGGAAGCGCCTTTCGTTGAGGCCCTCAGTTTTGTTCTTGTTTTGTTCCTTGTAAAGCGGAAAATCGATCGGGTGCGCCGCAGAGTCAACAAAACGTGAAGCGATCGCGAGCGGCATGAATTCGCGCGTGCTGTGAGCGACACCTCCATCGGCACGGCAAGGATTCCTTTCGAAGCTGCCGGTCGCAACGGAGAGAATCCGCGTTTTCCCCGGCCCGTAGAACGGTCGAGCTCCATGAGCTACCGCCCATTGTTGCCTGCGAGAACGCTGCGTCGATGCCGATCGCGTCACCACGGGATGACGGAGACGATCGCTCTACCTATTTCAGCGGCACCTTTCGGGTCCCGCATCACAGACCGATCATGCAAATCAAGCTGGTGGCCGTCGGCTCCCACGGCGACATCCTACCGTTCATCGGCCTCGGGGCCGAACTCGTGCGGCGCGGGCATGCCGCAATTCTGGCAGCGCCCGCTCCCTTCGCGGAGCTGGCGGCCCGCGTGAACCTGCCGTTCCATGCCCTGGGGACGCGGGCCGATTACGATCGGACCGTCAGCGTGCCCGACCTGTGGCACCCGCGACGGGGGGCCTTCGTCCTGTTCGACCAGCTCGGCCCGACGACGGAACAGACCTACGACTGGCTGGCGCGCACGAACCGCCCGGGCGAGACCCTGGTGGTCGCCTCAACCCTCGGCCTCGGCGCGCGCGTGGCGCAGGACAAGCTCGGACTGCCCGTCGTCACCGTCCACGTCATGCCCCTGCTGGTGGAGAGCCGGCACGCCGCACCGGTTCTGCCGGGCATCCCCCTCGCCCATCTCCTGCCGTCACGCCTTCGGCACTGGCTCGGCCGGGGTGCCGACCGCTACGTGATCGGCCCGGCCGCCCTGCCACAACTCAATGCCCTGCGCCGGCGCCTCGATCTCGCACCCGTGCGCCGCCTGCGGCACTGGTGGAACAGCCCGACGCGGATTCTACTGATGTTTCCCGACTGGTTCACCGCTCCGCAGGCGGATTGGCCGGCGCAGGCCGCGCAGGTCGGCTTTCCCCTCGTCGATCGCCTCGGCGATACGGAAAGGCTCAGCGGGGAGCTGACGGCCTTCCTCGAATCCGGTCCGGCGCCCCTGGTGTTCACCTACGGCTCGGCGATGCGCCAGGGACAACCCTTCTTCCGGACGGCCTGCGCCCTGTGCCGGTCCACGGGCCGGCGTGGGGTGCTGCTGGCCCCCGAGGCGGGTCAGGTGCCTGCGGATCTGCCCGAGGGCGTGATCCATGTCCCCTACGCGCCCTTGAGCGCGCTGCTGCCGCGCGCCGCCGCCCTGATCCACCACGGCGGCATCGGCACCGTGGCCCAGGCCCTGGCCGCGGGCGTGCCGCAGCTCGTGGTCCCGGTGGCGTTCGACCATTTCGACGAGGGCCTGCGCCTCCAGCGCCTCGGCGTCGGCGCCGTGCTCGGCCGGCGCCGGTTCACCGCCGCGCGGGCCGCCCAGATCCTGACCCGTCTCCTGGCCTCGGACACCGTGGCGCGGGCCTGCGCGGAAGCGCGGGTCAGGATGACGCGGGAAAACGGGGTGGCGGCCGCCTGCGACGAGATCGAGCGCCTGATGGGGGTTTGAGGCGGTCGGATCAGTCGAGCTGCTCGATCAACCCGTCCCGGATGGTCACCCGCCGGTCCATGCGGGCCGCGAGCTCCATGTTGTGCGTCGCCACCAGGGCCGCGAGCCCCGAGGCGCGCACGAGCGAGACCAGGATGCCGAAGACGTGGGCGGCCGTGTGCGGGTCGAGGTTGCCCGTGGGCTCGTCGGCCAGGAGCAGGCGCGGGCCGTTGGCGACGGCCCGCGCGATGGCCACGCGCTGCTGCTCGCCGCCCGACAGCTCGGCCGGGCGGTGGACGAGGCGCTCCCTGAGGCCGAGGAAGCTCAGGAGCTCGGTGGCCCGGGCCTTGGCCTCCCTGTTGGACAGGCCCCGGATGAGCTGGGGCATCACCACGTTCTCCAGGGCCGAGAACTCGGGCAGGAGGTGGTGGAACTGGTAGACGAAGCCCATCTCCTCGCGGCGGATGCGGGTGCGCTCGGAATCCGCCATGGCGGCGGTGGGCCGCCCGCCGATGAAGACTTCGCCGGCATCGGGCCGTTCCAGTAGGCCGGCGATGTGCAGCAGGGTCGATTTGCCGGCGCCCGAGGGGGCGACCAGGGCGACGAGCTCGCCGGGCCAGATGGCGAAATCGGCGCCGCGCAGGATGTCGAGCGCCCCGGCCCCCTGGGTGTAGCGCCGCTCCACCTTGGCGAAGAACAGGGCCGGGACCGGCTGCGCGCCGGGCGCCTCGGCTGTCGTGGTCATGGGACTCCTAGGGCTTTCGCTCAGCCGTAGCGCAGCGCTTGCACCGGATCGAGCCGGGCGGCGCGCCACGAGGGATACAGGGTCGCGATGAGCGACAGGGCGATGGAGGTGACGACCACCACGGTGATCTCGCTCGAATTCATCTCGGCCGGAATCTCGGCTAGGAACCGCACGGTGGGGTCCCAGGCCGAGGGAAACAGCACGCGCTGGATCGGCTTGATGTTGAGGGTGATGAGGATGCCGAGGCCGAGGCCGCTGAGGGTCCCGACGATGCCGATCAGCGCCCCGTTGATGAGGAACACCCGCATCACCGTGCCGGGCGTGGCACCCATGGTGCGCAGGATGGCGATGTCGCTCGACTTGTCGCGCACGAGCAGGATCAGCCCCGAGACGATGTTGAGGGTCGCCACCACCACGATGAGGCTGAGGATGAGGAACATCACGTTCCGCTCCACCTCCAGGGCGCCGAAGAAGGTGCGGTTGCGCTGGCGCCAGTCGGTGAGCAGCACCGGGCGCTCGGCCGCCATCTCGAGGTCGGGCCGCATGGCCGCCACGCCGTCGGCATTGTCGAGGTAGACCTCGATGAGGCTGACGTCGGCGTCGCGGTTGAAGAAGGCCTGGGATTCGGCCAGCGGCATGAACACGAAGGTGGCGTCGAACTCGGTCATGCCGATCTCGAACACCGCCTTGACCGTGTAGGACTTCGTGCGCGGTGCCGTACCGAACGGCGTGGTGGCGCCCTTCGGCGTGGAGAGGGTGATGTTGTCGCCGGCCTGGAGGCCCAGCGCTTCCGCCAGGCGCCGGCCGATGGCGACGCCGGTCCCGTCCTCGAAGCCTTCCAGGGTGCCGCCGCGAATGTTCTTGGCAATGCTGCCGATCTTGTCGAGGTCGCCGGCCCGGATGCCGCGCACGAGCACGCCGCTGCCGCCATAGGGCGAGGAGGCGAAGGCCTGGCCCTCGACCAGGGGAATCGCGGCCCGGACCCCGGCGACCTTCGCGAGACGGTCGGACAGGTCCTCGAAATCGGTGAACAGGCGATCGATGGGCGTGACGAAGACGTGGCCGTTGATGCCGACGATCTTCGACAGCAGCTCCGTGCGAAACCCGTTCATCACGGACAGGACGATGATGAGGGTGGCGACGCCCAGCGCGATGCCGAGGACGGAGAAGAACGCCACCACCGAAACGCCGCCGCCGCGCCGTCGTGCGCGCAGGTAGCGCCCGGCCAGAATCCACTCGAAGCCGGCGAAAGGCGGCGTGCCGCCGCCCTTGAACAGGCCCCGCACGCCCTTCAGCCGATCCATCACCGCCGCCGCCATGGCGGGCTCAGGTCCGCTTCAGGCGGGCGAGGAGGTCGATGGGCGCGATGGTCTCGCGCTCGCCACCGGCCCGGCGCTTGATCTCGACCTTGCCCTCGGCCAACCCGCGCGGGCCGACGATGACCTGCCAGGGCAGGCCGATGAGGTCGGCGGTGGCGAACTTGGCACCCGGGCGCTCGTCGCGGTCGTCGTACAGCACCGTGAGTCCGGCCGCCTCCAGGGTGCCCTGGATCTCGGTGCAGGCGGCGTCGGTCCCCGCATCCCCGGTCTTGAGGTTGATGAGCGCCACGTCGAAGGGCGCGACGGAATCCGGCCAGATGATCCCGGCCTCGTCGTGCGAAGCCTCGATGATCGCCGCCACGAGCCGGCTCGGGCCGATGCCGTAGGAGCCCATATGGACTGGCCGATCGACGCCGTCCGGACCGGTCACCCTGGCACCCATGGGCTCGGAATACTTGGTGCCGAAATAGAAGATGTGCCCGACTTCGATGCCGCGTGCGGCCATCTGGTTGTCCTGCGGCACCTCGGCGAAGGCCGCCGGCTCGTGCATCTCGGAGGTCGCGGCGTAGTGCGAGGTCCAGCGATCGACGGTGCCCTGAAGGCCGGCGACATCCTCGAAATCGGTGGTGACCGGCGGGGTCTCGAAATCGAGATACTGCCGGTCGCAGTACACCTCGCTCTCGCCGGTCTGCGCCAGGATGATGAATTCGTGGCTGAGATCGCCGCCGATGGGGCCGGTATCGGCGCGCATGGGGATGGCCTTCAGGCCGAGGCCCGCGAAGGTGCGCAGATAGGCCACGAACATGCGGTTGTAGGCGTGGCGCGCCGCCGCCTGGTCGATGTCGAACGAGTAGGCGTCCTTCATCAGAAACTCGCGCGAGCGCATGGTGCCGAAGCGCGGCCGCACCTCGTCGCGGAACTTCCACGAGATCTGGTAGAGGTTCTTCGGCAGGTCCTTGTAGGATTTGACGCTACCGCGAAAAATCTCGGTGACGACCTCTTCGGCGGTGGGGCCGAACAGCATCTCGCGGTCGTGCCGGTCCGAGATGCGGAGCATCTCCTTGCCGTAGGCCTCGTAGCGTCCGGATTCCTTCCAGAGTTCGGCCGACTGGATCGACGGCATCAGGATCTCGATGGCCCCGGCCCGGTCCTGCTCCTCACGGATCACCGCGCAGACGCGGTTCAGCACCCGCAGGCCGAGCGGCAGCCACGCATAGATGCCGGCGGCCTCCTGGCGGACAAGGCCGGCGCGCAGCATCAGGCGGTGGGAGACGATCTCGGCCTCCTTGGGCGTCTCGCGCAAGGTGGGGAGGAAGTAGCGGGAGAGACGCATGGAAGGCCCTGGACCAGCGTGCCAAACCGTCGGGCGCGCCGGGGCACACAACACATTGCACCGGGAAAATACAAGCGCAGCCGGGCGACACCGCGAGCCCGCGTGGCTCACCCGGGCGGGGGTCTGCGTACGGACGGTAACAGATCCGTGCGTTTCCGGTAGAAAAGCACCGGATTCGATCTCCCACGAGGTGACAATGGGAACTTCCGTTCCTATAAGCGCCCGGTGCTGGTCGCAATGCCCGCCAGAGGCAGCGACAGGCCCGAGTCTTGGGAGGAACAATCAGCCGCCACGCCGTCAAGATGCGTGAGATAATAAGGCTGCGCCATAGACCGTCTTCACAAAAGCAAGGCTCAGGCCTTGCTTTTTTTATGTCGGCGAGCGCCGCGCAGCGCGAGACTCCGGGTTACAGGCCGCTGAGCTCGAAGGCCGGAATCGCGACGAGGAACACCACGCCGGAGAGCAGCGTGGTCCAGAGCGCCTTCTCCCGCAGGCGCGGCGAGGCCGGAGCGCCGGGGTCCTGGCCCGGCACGACACGGGCCGGATCGGTCTCGGCCTGATTGCGGATGGGCAGCATCACGAACAGCAGCGTCCACCACACCACGAAGTAGAGGGCGATGGCCCCGAACACCGTGAGCCGGAACTGGCTCACCGCCACCACGACCACGAAGGCGACGACCACCAGCATGACGGCCAGCGTCCGAAGGGTCGAGGCGGCGACGGCGTTGAAAGCAGCGCCCATGCGGATCAGACCTGCTCCAGCTCGACCAGGGTGCCGAGGAAATCCTTCGGATGAAGGAACAGCACCGGCTTGCCGTGGGCGCCGATCTTCGGCTCGCCGGTGCCCAGCACGCGGGCTCCCTGAGCCTTGAGCTTGTCGCGGGCGGCCAGGATATCGTCGACCTCGTAACAGACGTGGTGCACGCCGCCGTTGGGGTTGCGCTCGACGAAGCTCTCGATGGGCGAGCCCTCGCCGAGCGGCGCCATGAGCTCGACCTTGCTGTTGGGCAGGTTCACGAACACCACCGTGACGCCATGCTCGGGCTGCGGCAGCGGCTCGGTGACGGTGGCGCCCAGGGTGTCGCGATAGATGGCGCAGGCGGCGTCGAGATCGCGCACGGCGATGGCGACGTGGTTGAGGCGTCCGATCATGCTGTTTTGCTCCCTCCGTGATGACCCGCTGTGCGAAATATCCCTCTCCCCTCTGCGGGAGAGGGCGGCCCGCGTCAGCGGGTCGGGTGAGGGGAGCGACAGTTCCGGAGAGGTCGCCCCCTCTCCGGCCTGCTCCGCAGGCACCCTCCCCCGCAGAGGGGGGAGGGAAAAGAAGTCTCAGACTTCCACCACCTGCACGTGGCAGGCCGGCTTCTTGCCCCAGGTCTCGTTGACGCCCGAACGGATCGCCCGGTCGACGGCCTTCTCGACGGCCTCCGCATCCCGGCGCTTGACCTTGGACAGGCCGGAGAGGGTCCGGGACACGCACTCGATCACCACGTCCAGCATCGGCTGGCCGTTCCGGCCGCGATTGGGCAGGCCGATGATGTCGATGGCCGGTTCGCCCAGGACCTCGCCCTGCTCGTCGATGGCGATGGCAACGGAGACGAGACCGGCCTGCGCGAGCTTCCGACGCTCGGGAATCGCCCGGTCCTTGGCGTCGATGAGGATGTTGCCGTCCTTGAACAGGCGGCCGGCCTTGACGTGATCGACGATCTCCGGCGTGCCGGGGGCGAGGCGCACGACGCTGCCGTTGCGGGCCTTGACGATGTTCGGCACGCCCTGGGCCCGGGCGAAGCGCGCGTGCTCGTCGAGGTGCAGGGCCTCGCCGTGGACGGGGATCGCCGTCTGCGGACGGGTCCAGGCGTACATCTCGGCCATCTCGTCGCGCCGGGGATGGCCCGAGACGTGAACGAGCTTGGTGCGGTCGGTGACCACTTCGATGCCGGCGTTGATGAGGTCGTTGATGATCGCCCCGACAGCCCGCTCGTTGCCCGGAATGGCGCGGGACGAGAAGATCACCCGGTCGCCGGCGGCCAGGGTCACGTCGGGATGATCGTCGCGCGAGACGCGGGCCAGCGCCGCCCGCTCCTCGCCCTGCGAGCCGGTGAGCAGGCATACCACCTTGTCGCGGGGCAGGTAGCCGTAGGCATCGGCGGAACGGAACTCCGGCAGGCCATCGAGGAAGCCGCATTCGCGGGCGACGCCGATGACCCGGTCCATGGCACGACCGACGGCCACGACCTCGCGGCCGCAGGCCTGGGCGGCCTCGGCCACGGCGCGCATGCGCGCCACGTTGGAGGCGAAGGTGGTGACGGCGACGCGGTGCGGCGCCTCCGAGATCAGCTCGCGCAGGGTGGCGGCGACCTCGGCCTCGCTCGGGGAACGTCCCTCGCGAACCACGTTGGTCGAATCGCTGATCATGGCGAGGATACCCTCGTCGCCCAGCGCCCGGAACGTGGCCTCGGAGGTCACGTCGCCGAGGATCGGGGTCGGATCGAGCTTCCAGTCGCCGGTGTGGAGCAGCAGGCCGTGGGGCGTGCGGATCGCCACCGCGTTCGACTCGGGGATCGAGTGCGAGACCGGGATGTACTCGATGTCGAAGGGACCAAGCTGGACCCGGCGCCCGGCCTGGATCTCCTTGAGCACGACCTTCGGGGCACCCGGCTCGCTCAGGCGGCGGGCCTCGAGCAGGTTCTTGGCGAAGCGCGTGGCGTAGACCGGCGCCTTGAGCTTCGGCCAAAGCTCACCGATGGCGCCGATATGATCCTCGTGCGCGTGGGTGATGAAAATCCCCAGCAGATCGTCCTTGCGCTCCTCAATGAAGCTCAGATCCGGAAACATCAGGTCGATGCCGGGAAAGCCCTCTTCCCCGGCGAAGCCCATGCCACAATCGACCATGATCCACTTGCGGCGCTTGGCCGGCCCGAAGCCGTACAATGCCGCGTTCATGCCGATCTCGCCCACGCCGCCGAGCGGCACGAAGACGAGTTCGTCTTGCCCTGTCGTCATCTTCACCTAAACCTCAAGCCGCCGTCGCGGCCGTACCCAGATGCACCTCGCCCGCCGTCACGGTCCGTCGCGTTCCATCCTCCGATCGGACGACGAGCCGCCCCGCCCCGTCGATCGTCTCGAAAATTCCTTGCACGCGGGTGTCGCCGGTCTGAACGGTCACCGTCGCGCCGAGTCCGGCCGCATCGGCAATCCAGCGTTCGCGGATCCTTACGAATCCCCGGCCACGGTCCCACACTCGCGCGGCGTCGACGATCCCGTCCGTCAGACGGACGAACAGATCCTCGGCGCGCGTGGCGTGCCGCAACTGCCTGAGGCACGTAGCCGGATAAGGCAAGCCCTCCGGTGCCGCAGCGACGTTGACGCCGAAGCCCATGACCACGCAGCGGCGCCCGCCGGCAAGGGTCTCGGCCTCCAGAAGCAGGCCGGCGAGCTTGGCGCCCGAGGCCAGGATGTCGTTGGGCCACTTCAGGGTGACACCGCCGACTCCCGCGCCGTGAAGGGCGGCCATCAGCCCGACACCGGCGACGAAGCCGAGGGTCGGCACCAGGGCCGGGTCGACGTCCTGCACCGGCCAGAGCAGGCTGGCGGTGAGGTTGCCGGGCAGGGAGGCCCAGCCGTTGCCGCGCCGGCCACGCCCGGAGGTCTGGCGATGGGCCACCACCCAGAGGGGTCCGGCCTCGCCATCGCGCGCCCGCTCCAGGGCCTCCGTGTTGGTGGAGCCGAGGCTGTCGTGGACGTGCAGCCGGTGTCCGTCCGCCCGCGCCAGGGCTCCGAGGCGGTAGCCGCTCAAGGCGCGGACCTCAGGACCCGGCGAACAGGGATTTGGCGGCCGCGCCCGCAGCCCCCACCAGGGGCGCCGGCACCAGCACGAACAGGATCACGACGGCGCTGGAGAGGCCGAGAACGATGCGCAGGCCCGGCGCCATGGGGTCGTAGGGAGCGAGCGGCTCGTCGAAGTACATCACCTTGACGAGGCGCAGGTAGTAGAACGCCCCGACCACGCTGGTGACCACGCCGATGATGGCGAGCGCCACGAGGTTGGCCTCGATGGCCGCGGCGAAGACGTAGAACTTGGCGAAGAACCCGGCGAGGGGCGGGATGCCGGCGAGCGAGAACATCATCGCGGCCAGACAAAACGCCAGGACGGGATGGGTGCGCGACAGGCCGGACAGGTCGTCCACGGTCTCGAACATCTGGCCGCCGCGGCGCAGGGACAGGATCACCGCGAAGGCGCCGAGCGTCATGGCGAGGTAGATGATCATGTAGATCACCACGCCGCTGATGCCGGCCTGCGAACTCGCCGCCAGACCGACGAGGGCGTAGCCGACGTTGCCGATGGAGGAATACGCCATCAGGCGCTTGATGGAGCGCTGGCCGATGGCTGCGAACGAGCCGAGCGCCATGGAGGCGATGGCGACGAAGACGATGATCTGCTGCCAGACCGCCGTCACGTCCGGGAAGGCGCCGATGAAGATTCGCACGGTCATGGCCATGGCGGCCATCTTCGGCGCCGAGGCGAAGAACGCCGTGACCGGCGTCGGCGAGCCCTCGTAGACGTCCGGCGTCCACATGTGGAACGGCACGGCCGCGAGCTTGAAGGCGACGCCGGCGGCCACGAACACGATGCCGAGGACGAGGCCGAAGCCGACATTCGCGTCGTTCAGGGCGGCGACGATGCCGGGGAACGAGACCGTGCCGGTAAACCCATAGACGAGGGACGAGCCGTAGAGCAGCATGCCCGAGGACAGCGCGCCGAGGACGAAATACTTCAGGCCGGCTTCCGTCGATTTCAGGTTGTCGCGGTGGAACGCCGCGATGACGTAGGCGGCGAGCGACTGCAGTTCGAGGCCGAGATAGAGGGAGATCAGGTCGTTGGCCGAGGCCATGACCAGCATGCCGAGGGTGCACAGGACGATGAGGATCGGAAACTCGAACCGGTCGATGCGCTCGCGCTGGAAGTAGTCGCGCGACAGCAGGATCGAGGCGGCGGAGCCCAGCAGGATCAGGGCCTTCATCACCTTCGAGAAGCCATCGACGATGAACGAGCCGTTGAGGGTCGTCACCTTCGTGCCCGGCTGGGACATGACCACGAACAGCGCCAGGATCAGCAGCAGCAGGGCGCCGACATTGACGCCCTCGGCGGAGCGCTCGCCCCGGAACGACCCGTAGAGGATCAGGACGAGGACGCCGACGCCGAGGATCAACTCCGGCAGGGCGGGCCAGAGCGCGGGCAGGACGGATTGGGCGACGGTCATCGGATCGAAGCTTTCAGCGCGCGACGGGCGGAAGGGCGGCCGCCGTCTGCGTGTTCGAGAGCGCGGTCTTCATGCTCTGCATCAACGCCTCCGTCGAGGGGGCGAAGGTGTCGAGGATGGGGGCCGGATGGACCCCGTAATAGATCGTCAGGGCGACGAGCGGCGCGATGATGATCTTCTCACGCAGATCGAGGTCGAGGATGCCCTGGAGGTTGGGCTTCTCGAGCTTGCCGTAGATCACCCGGGCATAGAGCCACAGGGCGTAGCCGGCCGACAGGATGATGCCGAACAGCGAGAAGAACGCCACCGTGGGGTTGGCCTTGAAGGCGCCCATCATGGCCAAAAACTCGCCGACGAAGCCCGACGTGCCGGGCAGGCCGACATTGGCCATGGTGAACACCATCATGGCCGCCGCGTAGAGGGGCATGCGCTTCACGAGGCCGCCATAGGCGGCGATCTCGCGGGTGTGCATCCGATCGTAGACCACGCCGACGCAGAGGAAGAGCGCACCCGAGACGATGCCGTGGGAGATCATCAGGAACAGGGCGCCCTGAATGCCCTGCTCGTTGAGGGTGAACAGGCCGAGGGTCACGAAGCCCATATGCGCCACGGACGAGTAGGCGATGAGCTTCTTGATGTCCGTCTGCATCAGCGCGATCAGCGACGTGAAGATGATCGCGATGACCGAGAGGGCGAACACCATCGGGGCAAAAGCCTGACTCGCATCGGGGAACATCGGCAGGGAGATGCGGATGAAGCCGTAGCCGCCCATCTTGAGGAGGATGCCGGCCAGGATCACCGACCCGGCGGTGGGCGCCTCGACGTGGGCGTCGGGTAGCCAGGTATGAACCGGCCACATGGGCATCTTCACCGCGAAGGAGGCGAAGAAAGCGAGCCATAGCCAGGTCTGCATCCCCGTGGGGAAGCGGGTGTGCAGCAGGGTCGGGATGTCGGTGGTGCCGGCATGCCAGTACATCGCCATGATGGCGAGCAGCATCAGCACAGAGCCGAGCAGGGTGTAGAGGAAGAACTTGAAGCTCGCGTAGATACGCCGCTTGCCGCCCCAGATGCCGATGATAAGGAACATTGGGATCAGGCCTGCTTCGAAGAACAGGTAGAACAGCACCAGGTCGAGGGCCTGGAACACGCCGATCATCGTCGTCTCGAGGACGAGGAAGGCGACGTAATACTCCTTCACCCGCTTGTCGACGGAGAGCCACGACGCACCGATGCAGAACGGCATCAGGAACGTAGTCAGCAGGATCAGCGGCATCGAGAAGCCGTCGACGCCGAGCTTGAACCGGATCGAGTCCGTCAGCCACGCGTGGGACTCGATGAGCTGGAAGCTCGACGTGGTCGCGTCGAACCGGCTCCAGGCCACGAGGGACAGGAGGAAGGTCAGGAGCGTGGTGGCGAGGGCCGCCCAGCGTGCGTTGCGCTTCGAAGCCTCCGTGTCATCCCCGAGGGTGAGGATGAAGGCCGCGCCGCACAGGGGCACGATCAGGAGGCCGGAGAGGATTCCGAGGCCGAACATCTAGCGGGCGCTCCCGTTCTTAGTGTCTCTCACAAAACTCCCGCTGCCCGTTGGTCGCAGAGCGAGAACCGTCGGGGATCGGGAGTTTTGTGAGGCACTCTTATCCGCGACCATCAGTGTCCGGCCTTGGGCAGGCCGGTGAGCATGTACCAGCTGATGAAGCCGGCGACACCGACGAGCATGACGAAGGCGTAATGGTAGACGTAACCGGTTTGGAGCCGGACGACGCCGCGGGTGACGTCCATCACCCGGGTGGCGATGCCGTCCGGGCCCATCCCGTCGATGACCCGGCCGTCGCCCTCCTTCCAGAGGAACTTTCCGAAATCCTTGGCCGGACGGACGAAGATCCGGTCGTAGAGTTCGTCGAAGTACCACTTGTTGAGGAGGAACCGGTACAGGCTCGGCTGCTGCGCGGCGAGCTGACCCGGCAGTTCCGGCCTGCGGATATACATCCAGAACGCCAATACGAAGCCGATCAGCATCATGATGAAGGGGGAATAGGCCACCAGCGCCGGCACCGAGTGGATGTCGTGCATGATGTGGTTGTCGGGGCCATGACCGAGGGAATGCCCCCAGAACTTGTCCATGCCCTCGCCGATGAAGCGGTTCTTGAAGATCAGGCCGGCGAACAGGGCGCCGAAGGCGAGGATGGCGAGCGGGATCGTCATCACCAGCGGGCTCTCATGCGGCGTGTGCGCATGGTCGTGGTGCTCGATGGCGCTGTGAGAGGCCGGCTCGACGTCGTGGCCGTGGTTGTCGTGGGCGACCCCCTCGTGGTGGCCCGGTGCACCGTCGGCCTGCGCGCTCACGGCGTGGGCGTCATGGTGTGCGGCACCGTGATTTGCCCAGCGCGCCGGTCCCTCGAAGGTCATGAAGAACAGGCGCCAGGAATAGAACGAGGTCATGAGGGCGGCGATGACGGTGGCGAGGAACGCCAGCGTGTGGCCCGGCCGGGTCGAGGCGTAGGCGGCCTCGATGATTGCATCCTTGGAGTAGTAGCCGGCGGTGAACGGGAACCCGATGAGCGCCAGCGTGCCGATGGTCATCATCGCCGTGGTGAACGGGATGTAGCGGCGCAGATTGCCCATGTTCCGCATATCCTGCTCGTGATGCATCGCATGGATGACCGAGCCGGCGCCGAGGAACAGCAGCGCCTTGAAGAAGGCGTGGGTGAAGAGGTGGAAGACGGCGGCCGAGTAGGCGCCGACACCGAGGGCCACGAACATGTAGCCGAGCTGCGAGCAGGTTGAGTACGCGATCACCCGCTTGATGTCGTTCTGCACCAGCCCGATCGTGGCGGCGAAGAACGCCGTGATGCCGCCGATGACCGTGACGACGACGAGGGCGTTGGGGGCGAGTTCGAAGATCGGCGACAGGCGCGCCACCATGAACACGCCCGCCGTCACCATGGTCGCGGCGTGGATGAGGGCGGAGACCGGGGTCGGCCCCTCCATGGCGTCGGGCAGCCAGGTGTGGAGCAGGAACTGCGCCGACTTGCCCATGGCGCCCATGAACAGGAGCAGGCAGGCCAGGGTCCAGGCGCTCCAGTCGTAGCCGAGGAAGTGGAAGGTCGCGTCCTTAATCTCGGGCGCGCGGGCGAAGATGCCGTCGAAGGCCACGGAGCCGGTCAGCACGAAGACGAGGAAGATGCCGAGCGAGAAGCCGAAATCGCCGACGCGGTTGACGATGAACGCCTTCATGGCGGCGGCATTGGCCGAGGGCTTCTCGTACCAGAACCCGATGAGCAGGTAGGACGCGAGGCCGACGCCCTCCCAGCCGAAGAACATCTGCACGAGGTTGTCGGCCGTCACCAGCATCAGCATGGCGAAGGTGAACAGCGACAGGTAGGCGAAGAAGCGCGGCCGATGCGGGTCCTCGGCCATGTAGCCGATGGAGTAGAGGTGGACGAGGGTCGAGACCGAGGTCACCACCACCAGCATCACGGCGGTGAGCGTGTCGATGCGGAAGGCCCAGTCGACCACGAGGTCGCCAGCGGTGAACCAGGTAGCGACCTGGACCCGCGTGGCGTGCTCCGTGCCCGGGATTTCCAGGAACACGCCCCAGGAGAGGAGCGCCGAGAAGGCGAGGAAGCCGGTGGTGATAGCCTCGCACACCTTGGGGCCGAGCTGGCGGCCGAACAGGCCCGCGAGCAGGGCGCCCATGAGCGGGAAGAAGACGATCGCGTGATACATCGCTGGCTTGTCCGGCCTCCTGGGTCGTGGCTGACCCCGCGCCGAGCGCGGAGCCTCGCGAACGAGCCCTGTCTTCGTGTCACCGCCCGGATCCGGGGTTTACCCGGTCGCGCTCGAATAGGGTCTTCGCGACGCGCGTCAGCCCTTCATCATGTTCACGTCCTCGACCGCGATGGAGCCGCGGTTGCGGAAGAACACGACGAGGATGGCGAGTCCGATGGCGGCCTCGGCCGCCGCCACGGTCAGCACGAACAGGGCGAAGATCTGACCCGTGATGTCGTTGAGATGCGTCGAGAACGCCACGAGATTGATGTTCACCGCGAGGAGGATGAGCTCCACGGACATCAGGATGACGATGACGTTCTTGCGGTTGATGAAGATGCCGAGCACCCCGAGGGTGAACAGGATCGCGGCGACGGTCAGGTAATGGCTCAGGCCGATCATCGGATGGGTCTCCCGTAATCCGCCATCAGACTTCCACGCCCTGGCGCGAGGGCACCTTGCGGGTCTCCACCGCGTCCGACTGGGTGCGGGCGTTCTGCACGGAGATGTTCTGGCGCTTGACGCCGGGACGGTCGCGCAGGGTGAGCACGATGGCGCCGATCATCGCCGTCAGCAGGATCATGCCGGCGAGCTGGAAGTAGAAGACATAGTCCGTGTACAGCACCCGGCCCAAAGCCTGAGTGTTGGTGACGCCCTCGGAACTGGCGAGGGGTCCGAGCGGCGCCTGCAGCAGGTCGGGGTCGATGCTCCACGAGCCGACGACGAGGATGAGCTCGATGAGAAAGATCGCCCCGATGAGCGCACCGACGGGCAGGTAGCGCTGAAAGCCCTGGCGCAGCTGGGCGAAATCCACGTCGAGCATCATCACGACGAACAGGAACAGCACCGCGACGGCGCCGACATAGACCACCACGAGGATCATCGCGAGGAACTCGGCGCCCATCATCACGAACAGGCCGGCGGCGTTCACGAAGGCGAGGATGAGATACAGCACCGAGGCCACGGGATTGCGCGAGGCGATCACCATGAAGCCCGAGGCGACGGTCACGCCGGCGAACAGGTAGAAGAAGGCTGCGGCTGCACTCATGCGATTGTGGAGATCAGCCGTCCCGAGGACAGCCCCTTCTGCCGTTGATTCGTCCATGGCCCGTGCAGGCCGCCCGCTGGGTTGGTGCAAGCCGTCCGCAGGGTAAGACAGGCCGCCCGTCTATAGAACCCGACCCTGCGGTGCACAACCGCGGAGCCGTCGTGTCTCACCGGTAAGGCGCGTCCACGGCGAGGTTGCGCGCGATCTCACGCTCCCAGCGGTCGCCGTTCAGGAGAAGCTTGTCCTTGTCGTAGAGAAGCTCCTCGCGGGTCTCCACGGAGAACTCGAGGTTCGGCCCCTCGACGATGGCATCGACGGGGCAGGCCTCCTGGCACATGCCGCAATAGATGCACTTCACCATGTCGATGTCGTAGCGCGTGGTGCGCCGGGTGCCGTCGTTGCGGCGCGGACCGGCCTCGATGGTGATGGCCTGGGCCGGGCAGATCGCCTCGCACAGCTTGCAGGCGATGCAGCGCTCTTCGCCGTTGGGATAGCGGCGCAGGGCGTGCTCCCCCCGGAAGCGCGGCCCCCGGTGCCCCATCTCGAAGGGGTAGTTGATGGTGGCCTTCGGCTTGAAGAAGTAGCGCATGGCGAGGGCGAACCCCGTCACGAACTCCTTCAGGAGAAGACCCTTGGCGACCTGATCGAGCTTCATGCTGCGATCTCCAGTTGGGTGATGTCAGGCGCCCGGCGCGAGACCGGTGAGCTTGAGGACGAAGGCGACGACGACGACGGAGATCAGCGAGAGCGGAAGGAACACCTTCCACCCGAGCCGCATGAGCTGGTCGTAGCGGTAGCGGGGCACCATGGCCTTCACCATGGCGATCATGAAGAATAGGAAGCTGGCCTTCAGGGCGAACCAGATCAGGCCCGGCACCCAGGTGAAGGGCGCGAACGGGATCGGCGAGAGCCAGCCGCCGAGGAACAGCACCGTGCCGAGCGCGCACATGGTCATGATCGCCACGTACTCGCCGAGCATGAACAGCAGGTAGGGCGTCGAGGAATACTCGACCATGTAGCCCGCCACGAGCTCGGACTCGGCCTCCGGCAGATCGAAGGGGGGGCGGTTGGTCTCGGCCAAAGCCGAGATGAAGAACACGATGAACATCGGGAACAGCCACAGCCAGTACCAGCCGAGGATGCCCAGCGACGTGTCCTGCGCCATGACGATGCGCGAGAGGTTGAGCGAGCCGGCGCAAAGCAGCACGCAGATGATGACGAAGCCCAAGCTGACTTCGTAGGAGATCATCTGCGCCGCCGAGCGGAGCGCACCGAGGAACGCGTATTTCGAGTTCGAGGCCCAACCGCCCATGAGCACGCCGTAGACGCCCAGGGACGAGATGGCGAAGATGTAGGTGATGCCGACGTTGAGGTCGGCCAGCGCCCAGCCCTCGGCCAGGGGAATCACCGCCCAGGCGGCGAGGGCCAGGGTGGCGAAGACCAGGGGCGCCAGCAGGAACAACGCCTTGTTGGCGCCGGCCGGAATCACCGGCTCCTTCAGGACGAACTTCAGCAGATCGGCGAAGGACTGGAACAGCCCCCATGGCCCGACGACGTTGGGGCCGCGCCGCAGCTGCACCGCCGCCCAGATCTTGCGGTCGGCGAGCAGGGCGTAGGCGATGAACACCAGCAGCAGGGCCAGGAGCACGAAGCTCTTGAAGGCCATGAGCAGGACGGCGCCGAGGACTTCCCAGAAGGTCATCGAGACAATCCCTACTCGGCGGCTTCGAGGCCGCGCACCCGGGCGAGGCTCGAGCATTCGGCGAGCACGCGCGAGGCGCGGGCGATCGCGTTGGTGAGGTAGAAGTCGGGCACCGCCGGCGCGAAGGCCGCACGATCCGGTGTTCCGCCGAGGCCGACCAGGGCATCGACGGCCGCGACCGCGTCGCTCGGCGCCACCGCGTCGAGGGCGGCGAAGTGCGGGTATTCGCCGTAGAGCGTCCGGCGCAGGGCGCTCAGCGAATCGAACGGCAGGCGCTGGCCGAGCACCTCGGAGAGGGCGCGCAGGATCGCCCAATCCTCGCGGGCATCACCCGGCGGGAAGCCGGCGCGGTTGGCCATCTGCACCCGGCCTTCGAGGTTGACGTAGGTGGCGCTCTTCTCTGTGTAGGCCGCACCCGGCAGGACGACGTCGGCGCGGGTGGCACCGCGGTCGCCGTGGGTGCCCTGATAGACGACGAAGGCGCCGGGAGCGATCTCGACCTCGTCCGCCCCGAGGTTGAACAGGACGTCGAGGGCCCCGCCCTGGATCATCGCCGCGAGATCGAGGCCCCCCTCCCCCGGCACGAAGCCGAGATCGAGGGCACCGACGCGGGCGGCGGCCGTGTGGAGCACGCCGAAGCCGTTCCACTCCGGCGTCACCGCGCCGATGTCCCTGGCCAGCGTCGCGACGGCCGAGAGGATCGCGGCGCCGTCGGGCCGTGCCAGGGCACCCATGCCGACGATGACCAGCGGGTGGCTCGCGGCCTTCAGCACCTCGGAGAAGCTGTGGCGGCCGGAAGCGATCTCCGCCAGGGTGTCGGGTCCGGCGCCGAGATAGGTGTGGGGATAGGTGAGATCCACCGCCTCGCCAATGAGACCGACGGCGAGCGGCGCCATGCGCCAGCGCTTGCGGATGCGCACGTTGAGGAGCGAGGCCTCCAGGCGCGGGTTCGTCCCGACGAGGAGGATGGCGTCGGCCTCCTCGATCCCCGGGATGGTGGTGCCGAGGGTGTAGGCCGCGCGGCCCCGGGCCGGATCGATCTGTTCGCCGGCCTGACGGCAGTCGAGGTTGGTGACGCCGAGGGCCGTCATCAGCGACTTCAGCGCGAACGTCTCCTCGACGCCGGCGAGATCGCCGACGATGGCGCCGATGCGCTTGGGGTCCGCGCCCTTCACCTTGGCGGCGATGGCTGCGAACGCCTCCCCCCAGGACGCCGGGCGCAGGCGGCCGTTCTCACGGACATACGGGCGGTCGAGGCGCTGCAGGCGCAGGCCGTCGACGGCGTGGCGGGTCTTGTCGGAGATCCACTCCTCGTTGACCGCCTCGTTGACGCGCGGCTCGATCTGGATGACCTCGCGGCCCTTGGCGTCGACCCGGATGGCGCAGCCCACCGCATCCATCACGTCGATGGATTCGGTCTTCGACAGCTCCCAGGGCCGGACCTCGTAGCTCTGCGGCTTGTGGACCAGCGCCCCCACGGGGCACAGGTCGGCGACGTTGCCCTGAAGCTCAGAGCCCATGGCGGACTCGAGGTAGCTCGTGATCTCCATGTCCTCGCCGCGCCCGATGGCACCGAGATCCGGCACGCCGGCGACCTCCGCCAGGAAGCGGACGCAGCGGGTGCAGTGGATGCAGCGGTTCATGGCCGTACGGACCAGCGGACCGATGTACTTCTCTTCCACGGCGCGCTTGTTCTCGCCGTAGCGGGTCGAGTCGACGCCGTAGGCCATGGCCTGATCCTGCAGGTCGCAATGGCCGCCCTGGTCACAGATCGGGCAATCGAGGGGGTGGTTGATGAGGAGGAACTCCATCACCCCCTCGCGGGCCTTCTTCGTGGTGCCCGAACGCGTCAGCACCTCCGGCGGCTCGCCGTTGGGACCGGGCCGGCAATCCTTCACCGCGTAGGCGCACGAGGCCACGGGCTTCGGCGCACCCTTGAGCTCGACCAGACACATCCGGCAATTGCCGGCGATGGACAGCCGCTCGTGGAAGCAGAAACGCGGGATCTCCGCGCCCGCGATCTCGCACGCCTGGAGCAGCGTGTAGTCCGCCGGAACATCGACCTCGGTGCCGTCGACGACGATCTTGGTCATGCGTGGGTCTCGGGTTCGAATTCGGGTTGGTGCGGGCTACGGATCACTCCGCCGCCATCGGCACCGGGTCGGAATGCGGGTTGGCGCTGTAGCGGTCGATGCGGCGCTCGATTTCAGGCCGGAAATGCCGGATCAGGCCCTGGATCGGCCAAGCCGCCGCGTCGCCGAGCGCGCAGATGGTGTGGCCCTCGATCTGCTTCGTCACGTCGAGGAGCATGTCGATCTCGCGGCGCTGGGCGCGGCCTTCGGACATGCGCAGCATCACCCGCCACATCCAGCCCGTGCCCTCGCGGCACGGCGTGCACTGGCCGCAGGACTCGTGCTTGTAGAAGTAGGCGATGCGGGCGATGGCGGAGACGATGTCGGTGGAGCGGTCGAGGACGATGACCGCCGCCGTGCCGAGGCCGGAGCCGAGGCTCTTCAGGGTGTCGAAGTCCATCTTGGCGTCGATGATCTGTTCGGCCGGCACCAGGGGCACCGAGGAGCCGCCGGGAATCGAGCACAGCAGGTTGTCCCACCCGCCGCGCATGCCGCCGCAATGCCGGTCGATGAGCTCGCGGAAGGTGATCCCGAGTTCCTCCTCGACGTTGCACGGCTTGTTGACGTGGCCCGAGACGCAGAACAGCTTGGTGCCGGTGTTGTTCTTGCCGCCGAGACCCGCGAACCACGCACCGCCCCGGCGCAGGATGGTGCCGGCGACGGCGATGGACTCGACGTTGTTCACCGTCGTCGGGCAGCCGTAGAGACCCATGTTGGCCGGGAACGGCGGCTTGAGGCGCGGCATCCCCTTCTTGCCCTCGAGGCTCTCCAGCAGCGCCGTCTCCTCGCCGCAGATGTAGGCGCCGGCGCCGTGATGGACGTAGATGTCGAACGGATATCCGTGGACGTTGTCCTTGCCGACGAGGCGGGCCGCATAGGCCTCGTCGACGGCCTTCTGCAGGGCATGCTTCTCGGCGACGTACTCGCCGCGGATGTAGATGTAGCAGGCGTGCGCGGCCATGGAGAAGGAAGCCAGCAGGCAGCCCTCGATGAGAAGATGCGGATCGTGCCGCATGATCTCCCGATCCTTGCAGGTGCCGGGCTCCGACTCGTCGGCGTTGACCACGAGGTAGTGCGGCCGCCCATCCGACTTCTTCGGCATGAACGACCATTTCAGGCCCGTGGGGAAACCTGCGCCGCCGCGCCCGCGCAGGCCCGACTGCTTCATCTCTTCGATGATCCAGTCGCGGCCCATCTCGAGCAGGAACTTGGTGCCGTCCCAGGCGCCGCGTTTCTTGGCCTCGTCCAGGCCGGGCGAGTGCAGGCCGTAGAGGTTGGTGAAGATGCGATCCTGATCGGAGAGCATGCTAGTTCCCCTCGCTCTTCGGAGCGGAGCGCTTCGGCCCGGACTTGTTCGCCGGTGCCGGCTTCGGCTCGTCGACGGTTCCGCTCGCACCCGACGCGACGGGCTGGGGTGGCGGCTCGTCCCGCGGCAGGTCGGATTGCGTACCGGCCTCGGCACCGGCCGCCTCGGCCCGCGCCACCGTCTCGGCGGCGGACGGCGCTGGCGTGCCGGGCTGGGCCGTGGACTCGGTGCCATCGGCCGCATCGGTCTTGTCGCCGGATTTGACCGGTGTCTCGCCGGCGGCCGAACGCTGGGCCGGCGCGTCGGTGGATTTTCCTTCAGCGGCGCGACCGGACGCGGGATGCGCCGGCTTCGGGTCGGCGGCGGCACGCTGCTCGGACGACGCGGCCTCGGCCTTGCCCGACGTTTCGCTGCTGTCCTCGGCCTTCTTGTCCTCGAAGCGCTGGCGCCAGGCGCCGACGCGCGAGCCGTCGAAGAGGGTCGTGTCCGTGAGCGTGTCGGCCCCGCCCTTCGGCTCGGACGAGGTCCGGCCGACCTGCGAGCCGATCTTGACGGGACGCCCGGCGGCGAGATCGTCCATGAGGGCGCCGAGGAGATCGGGCGTCAGGTCCTCGTAGTAATCCTGGTTGATCTGCGCCATGGGCGCGTTGCAGCAGGCGCCCAGGCACTCGACTTCGAGCCAGGAGAAGTTGCCGTCGGCGCTGACATGACCGGGCGCGCCGAGGCGGGCCTGGAGGTAATCCTTCAGTTCACGCGCGCCGCAGGAATCGCACGGCACCGTGCCGCAGAGCTGGATCCAGAACCGGCCCACGGGCTCCAGGGCGAACATCGTGTAGAAGGTCGCGACTTCGAGGACGCGGATATGCGGCATGCCGAGTTCGCCGGCCACCGCCTCGATGGCGGCGCGCGGCAGCCAGCCGCCGTTCTGCTCCTGCGCCTTCCACAAAAGCGGGATCACCGCCGAAGCCTGTCGGCCTTCCGGATACTTCTCGATCTGGCCCTTGGCCCACTCGGCGTTCTCGGACGAGAAGGCGAAGGAGGCCGGCTGCTCTGAGGCGGGGGCGAGTCTGCGGTTTGCCATCAGTTCGAAACCTTGCGTCCCATCACCGGTCCACCTCGCCGAACACGATGTCCAGCGTACCGAGCACGCAGGACACGTCGGCCAGCATGTGGCCGCGGCACATCCAGTCCATGGCCTGGAGATGGGCGAAGCCGGGAGCGCGGATCTTGCAGCGGTAGGGTTTGTTGGTGCCGTCGGCGACGAGGTAGACGCCGAACTCGCCCTTGGGCGCCTCGACGGCCGCGTAGACCTCGCCGGCCGGCACGTGAAAGCCTTCGGTGTAGAGCTTGAAGTGGTGGATGAGCGCTTCCATCGAGCGCTTCATCTCCCGGCGCGGCGGCGGCGCGAACTTGCCGTCGGTGGCCGCGATGGGTCCCTGCCCTGCGGGCTCGCGCAGCTTCACGCAGCACTGCCGCATGATCTTGGCCGACTCGCGCATCTCCTCCATGCGGATGACCTGGCGATCGTAGGTGTCGCCGTTCTTCCCCACGGGAATGTCGAACTCCATCTCCTCGTAGCACTCGTAGGGCTGCGACTTGCGCAGGTCCCACGGGATGCCGGAGCCGCGCACCATCACGCCCGAAAACCCCCAGGCCATGGCCTCGTCCACGGTGACGATGCCGATGTCGACGTTGCGCTGCTTGAAGATGCGGTTGCCCATGACGAGGTTGTCGAGGTCGTCGACCACCTGCAGGAACGGATCGATGAACGCCTCGATGTCGTCGATGAGGGCGGGCGGCAGGTCCTGATGGACGCCGCCGGGCCGGAAGTAGTTGGCGTGGAGGCGGGCACCCGACGCGCGCTCGTAGAAGATCATCAGCTTCTCGCGCTCCTCGAAGCCCCAGAGCGGGGGCGTCAGGGCGCCGACATCCATCGCCTGCGTGGTGACGTTGAGGAGGTGGGAGAGGATGCGGCCGATCTCGCAGAACAGAACCCGGATGAGCTGGGCGCGACGCGGCACCTGCAGCCCCAGCAGCTTCTCGATGCCGAGGCAGAAGGCGTGCTCCTGGTTCATCGGCGAGACGTAGTCGAGCCGGTCGAAATAGGGGGTCGCCTGCAGGTAGGTCTTGTGCTCGATGAGCTTCTCGGTGCCGCGATGCAGCAGGCCGATATGCGGATCGACGCGCTCGACGATCTCGCCGTCGAGCTCGAGCACGAGGCGCAGCACGCCGTGCGCCGCCGGGTGCTGGGGCCCGAAATTGATGGCGAAGTTGCGGATGTTGTGCTCGGTCATGGCCTCGCTCCGCGCCTAGGCTGATGTCTTCTCGTCCCCAGGGAGCACGTACTCGGTGCCCTCCCACGGCGAGAGGAAGTCGAAGTTCCGGAATTCCTGCGTCAGCTTGACCGGCTCGTACACGACCCGCGCCTCGTCCTGATCGTAGCGGACCTCGACGAACCCCGTCAGCGGGAAGTCCTTGCGCAGGGGATGCCCCTCGAAGCCGTAATCGGTCAGCAGCCGGCGCAGGTCGGGGTGGCCCGAGAACAGGATGCCGTAGAGGTCGTAGGCCTCGCGCTCGAACCAGTTCGCCGCCGGGAACACGTCGATGACCGACGGCACCGAGGTCTGGTCGTCGGTCTGCACCTTGACCCGGATGCGGGTGTTATGGCGCAGGGACAGCAGATGGTAGACCACGTCGAAGCGCTTGGCGCGGTTCGGATAGTCGGCACCGCAGATGTCGATGAAGCACCGGAAGGCACAGGCCGGATCGTCGCGCAGATACGTCAGCGCATAGACGATGTCGCTGGCCTGGATGACGAGGGTCAGTTCGCCGAACGCGATGGTGCGCGTCACGACGGCCGGGCCGAGGGCGCCGCCGACATGGTCGCTGAGGGCCTGGAGCGCGTCGGGCCCGGACGGGGCGGCGGTGTGCGCCCGGATGGTGATGCCGTTGCTCATCGACCCCTCAGCGCTCGATGGTGCCGGTGCGGCGGATCTTCTTCTGAAGCAGCAGGACGCCGTACAGGAGCGCCTCCGCGGTCGGGGGACACCCCGGAACGTAGATGTCCACCGGCACCACACGGTCGCAGCCACGCACGACCGAGTAGGAATAATGGTAGTAGCCGCCGCCGTTGGCGCACGAGCCCATCGAGATCACGTAGCGGGGCTCCGGCATCTGGTCGTAGACCTTGCGCAAAGCTGGCGCCATCTTGTTGGTGAGGGTGCCGGCGACGATCATCACGTCGGACTGGCGGGGCGAGCCGCGCGGGGCGAAGCCGAAGCGCTCGCAATCGTAGCGCGGCATCGACATCTGCATCATCTCGACGGCGCAGCAGGCGAGACCGAACGTCATCCACATGAGCGAGCCCGTGCGGGCCCAGTTGATGAGGTCGTCCGTGGAGGTGATGAGGAAGCCGCGGTCGGCGAGTTCGCTGTTGATCAACAGGAAGGTCGGATCGTCGGCACCGATGGGCCGGCCGGTGTTGGGATCGATGATCCCCTTGGGGGCCGGTGCGATGGCCGGGGCGCGGGAGAGGTCGGGACTGAAGGCCATCGGTTTCTCGGGATCAGGCTTCGGACGATTCGGCGGCTCGGCGGCGACGCGGGAGTTCTAGTCCCACTCCAGGGCGCCCTTGCGCCATTCGTAGACGAAGCCGACGGTCAGAACGCCGAGGAAGGCCATCATCGACCACATGCCGAACCAGCCGAGCTCGCCGAAGGTGATCGCCCACGGGAACAGGAAGGCGACTTCGAGGTCGAAGATGATGAACAGGATCGCCACGAGGTAGAAGCGCACGTCGAACTTCATGCGCGCGTCGTCGAAGGCGTTGAAGCCGCACTCGTAGGCCGACAGCTTCTCGGGATCGGGGCTGTTGTACGCCACGAGGAAGGGCGCCACGAGCAGGGCCGCCGCGATGAACAGCGATACGCCGATGAAGACGATGAGGGGCAGATAATCCGCCATCAGGCCGGTCATGCGGGACCTCTCATATGCGCCGGCGACCACACTGCCCCGGGGGCGACCCGCCGGATGGAATTGCTCCAATGCCAGACTGCGCCGGCCGGAGGCTTAGACGACCCCCGGAAGGGAGACAAGGGCGGCTCGCATTGCACAAATTCGCACATGTCACGGAGGTAGGTCCGCGGTCCGGCCGGACAACACGACCGATCCGCGCAGGCACCGGTCCTGCGGCCGATCCCGGGATAGCGGGGACATCTCCGCTGCAGCGCAAAAGTCCCGTGGCGAAGGGACCCGCCTGGAACCATAACCTTGGCCGTGGGTTTCATTCATGTCCCACTCAGGCCGGATCGCGTTAGGTCGGCGCATATTCGACCTCACAGGAGACGCTTCGTGCGCATTGCCCAGATAGCTCCGCTCTCGGAGGCGGTCCCCCCGAAGTTCTACGGCGGCACCGAGCGCGTCGTGTCCTGGATCACGGAAGAGCTCGTCCGCCAGGGCCACGACGTCACCCTGTTTGCCAGCGGCGATTCGGAGACCTCGGCCAAGCTCGCGGCCTGCACGCCGGAAGGCCTGCGCCTCCTGGGCTACCGCGACCACACGGCGAGCCATCTCGCCATGCTGCATCACGTCCACAAGCGTGCGCACGAGTTCGATGTGCTGCACTTCCACATCGATCTGCTGCAATATCCCATGTTCGAGGACCTGAACCACAAGTGCATCACGACGATGCACGGCCGCCTCGACGTGCCGGACTTCATGCCGGTCTACCGCACCTTCACGGGCATGCCCCTGGTGTCGATCTCCGACAACCAGCGCGAGCCGATGCCGAAGAACGTGAACTGGGCCTCCACCATCCATCACGGCCTGCCGGCCCAGAACTGCCCGTTCTATCCGGAGGCCAAGGGCGGCTACCTCGCCTTCCTCGGTCGCATCTCCCCCGAGAAGCGCCCCGATCGCGCCATCGAGATGGCGATCCGGTCCGGGGTACCCCTGAAGATCGCCGCGAAGGTCGACAAGGCCGATCAGGATTACTGGGACGAGGTCATCGAGCCGATGATCCACCATCCCCTGGTCGAGTATATCGGCGAGATCAACGAAGAGCAGAAGAAGGACTTCCTCGGCAACGCCCTGGCGCTGGCCTTCCCCATCGATTGGCCGGAGCCGTTCGGTCTGGTGATGATCGAGGCCATGTCCGCCGGCACGCCGGTCATCGCGTTCCGCAACGGCTCCGTGCCGGAAGTGATCGCCGACGGCGTCTCGGGCGTCCTGTGCGATTCGATGGACGATGCGGTGGAGGCCGTCCACATGGTCAAGACCATGAGCCGCGCCGGCGTGCGCCGCCACTTCGAGACGCAGTTCACCGCCGAGTGCATGGTCCGCAAGTACGTCGCCGCCTACGAGAGGCTGCTCGCCCATCAGGTCGACGTGATCAAGATGCCCCACGCGGCCGCCTTCTCGCCCCGTTACGGCGACCTCAACGGGTCTTCCCTGCCGTCGATTTCCGTCGCCGCCATGCCGGCCTGACAGCCACCCGGCATCGGGCTTGCAAAGCCGGATGCCGTGGGGTGACGTCGCACGATCGCCGCACTAACTCTTACCCTGAAGGCCGCCCGCATCGCATGCCGCGACGGGCGGCCTTTCGATTCCAGACCCATCGCGATCCTCGACTCGCGAAAACATCCCTCGAACATTCCGGAGACGCTCGGGCATGGCGGCTGACAGTTTCACGGCGACTCCCGAACAGGCACCCGGCACGACGGACGGGCCGCTGAACCATGGCTTTCAGGATGCCGACGCGGTCCTGCCCCAGTACCATATCGAGGCCCACACCTCCCTGGTCGAGCGGCCCCTGCGCTCGCTGAAGTACGGCGAGGCCTTCGCGGTGCTGGACAGCTACGGCGATATCGGCGTGCTGCCCGGCCCCGAGGGCCTGTATTTCCAGGACACGCGCTACCTGTCGCGCCTGCATTTCACCATCGAGGATCAGCGCCCCCTGCTCCTGTCCTCGGTGATGCAGGACGACAACGGGGCGCTGAGCGTCGACATGACGACCCCCGACATCCGCATCGACGCCCACGACGAGACCACGATCCCGCGTGAGCTCATCGCCATCGAGCGCACCAAGTTCCTGTTCAAGGGGGCGTGCTACGACCGAATCGGCCTGCGCAACTACGATTCGCGCCATTGGAACCTCAAGATCGGCGTGACCTTCGACGCCGATTTCCGCGATCTGTTCGAGGTCCGGGGCATGGACCGGCCGGTGCGGGGCAAGCGCAGCGTCCAGGTCGCGAGCGAGTCCGAGGTCCAGTTCCGCTACGTCGGCCTCGACGAGGTGGTGCGGACCACGAGCCTGCATTTCGGCCCGAAGCCGAAGCACATCGAGCCGGGCAAGGTCGGCTTCGAGGTCTCCCTGCCGCCGGGCGGACGGGCCTCCCTGTTCATCCGCACGGTGTTCGAATCGCACCGGGCCTTCACCAGCGCGCCGGCCGCCGAGAAGGTCGGCGAGGACGCCGCCGCCGGCCTGTCGCACGCCGCCGGCTCCTCGGCCACGGCCCGCCATCCCAAGGGCCTGGCCGAGGGCGTGATCTTCGCCCGCGCGTACCGTGATTCGCGCCGGGACCTGCGCCAGCTCACGGCCGGCATCACCACCATCATCTCGTCCAACGACCAGTTCAACGAGGCCGCCTGCCGCGCCACTGCCGACCTCTACATGCTGGCGAGCCGGACCCCGGAGGGCATCTACCCGTTCGCCGGCATCCCCTGGTACTCCACGGTGTTCGGCCGCGACGGCATCATCACGGCGATGATGGCCCTGTGGATCGACCCGAACTTCGCCAAGGGCGTCCTGCGCTACCTCGCCTCGACCCAGGCCAAGGCCATCGATCCCGCCGCCGACGCCCAGCCCGGCAAGGTGCTGCACGAGACCCGGCGCGGCGAGATGGCGATGCTCGGCGAGGTGCCGTTCCGGCACTATTACGGCACCATCGACGGCACGCCGCTCTTCGTCATGCTGGCCTCGGAGTACTACGCGGTCACCGGCGACCGGGAGACCATCGAGCGGATCTGGCCGGCCCTCGAACTGGCGCTCGAATGGATGAACAAGTACGGCGACCGGGACGGCGACGGCTTCGTCGAGTACGCCCGCGACACCGACAAGGGCCTGGAGAACCAGGGCTGGAAGGACAGCCACGATTCGATCTTCCACACGGACGGGAACCTCGCCAAGGGCCCCATCGCCCTGTGCGAGGTCCAGGGCTACGTCTATGCCGCCAAGAACGGCATGGCGACCCTCGCCACCCTGCTCGGCCACGATGCCCTGGCCGAGCGCCTCGGCGCGGAGGCCACCAAGCTGCGGGCCGATTTCGACACGGCGTTCTGGTGCGAGGCCATCGGCACCTACGCCCTGGCCCTCGACGGCGAGAAGCGGCAATGCGCCGTGCGCTCGTCCAATGCCGGCCACGCCCTGTTCACCGGCATCGCCCTGCCGGAGCGCGCGCCAAGCGTCGCCGCCAACCTCCTGTCCAAGGACGGGTTCAACGGCTGGGGCGTGCGCACCATCGCGCGCGGCGAGGCGCGCTACAATCCGATGTCGTACCACAACGGCTCGATCTGGCCGCACGACAACGCCCTCGTGGCCATGGGGCTCGCCCGCTACGACCTGAAGCCCGAGGCCTCGCGGATCTTCGAGGGCATGTTCGACACCGCCCTCTACCAGGACCAGAAGCGCCTGCCGGAGCTGTTCTGCGGCTTCATGCGCCGCCATCAGCGCGGGCCGGTCTCCTACCCGGTGGCGTGCTCCCCCCAGGCCTGGGCGGCGGCGGCCCCCTTCGCGTTCCTCGCCGCCTGCATCGGCCTCGAACTCCAGCACGACCGCAACCGCATCCGCCTGAAGAACCCGACCCTGCCGGCCTTCCTCGACGGGGTCTCGATCTTCAACCTGAAGCTCGGCGACTCGCGGGTGGACCTGCGCTTCCAGCGCTACGGCGGCGACGTCACGGTGAACGTCCTGCGGCGGACGGGCGACGCGCAGGTTTCGGTGGTGAAGTAGGGACGCTCATCCCCCCTCCCCTCGCGGGGAGGGCGATCGCATATGACCGCCGGTGTCATTCCGGGGCGCTGCAGGCGAACCCGGAATCCAGAGCCGCCGATAGCGCAAAGCCTTGCCAGACCAGTGTTTCTGGGTCCCGGGTTCCGCTGCGCGGCCCCGGGATGACGAAGCGTTGCGGGAGTCTCCAACGCCCCCAAACGCCATATGCGATCGCCCTGCCTCGTGGGGAGGGGCCCCGTGCATCCGCACTGGGATCGACCACGAAAAACGCCGCCTTCCCCGGGGGAAAGCGGCGCGGATCGTCTTGCCCGAACTGGCGTCGTGCTCAGCGCGGCGCCAGGATCATGATCATCTGGCGGCCCTCGAGCATCGGCTCGCTCTCCACCTTGGCGATCTCCTGGGTCTCGTTCTTCACCCGCTCGAGCAGGCGCAGGCCGATATCCTGGTGGGCCATCTCACGACCGCGGAAGCGCAGGGTCACCTTGACCTTGTCGCCCTCCTCGAAGAACCGCACCACGGCCTTCATCTTGGTGTCGTAGTCGTGCTTGTCGATGCCGGGCCGCAGCTTGATCTCCTTGACCTCGACCGTCTTCTGCTTCTTGCGGGCCTCGTTCTGCTTCTTCTGCTCGTTGAAGCGGAAGCGGCCGTAATCGAGGAGCTTGCAGACGGGAGGAACGGAGTTGGGCGCGATCTCGACGAGGTCGAGGCCGGCTTCCTCGGCCAACGCGAGGGCGTCGAAGAAGGCGACCACACCCCGGTTCTGACCGGTGTCGTCGATGAGCTGCACTTCGCGAACGCCACGGATGTCCCGGTTGGCGCGCGGCCCGTCCTTCTGCGGGGCCGGCATAGCTCTCATAGGTCTACGAATGGCTTCAATCTCCTGATGAAACGACGAAACGGCAGCCTGCGAACCCACACCCCTCGGGGTCGATCCTGGCCACCAATCGCTCCGGAATCCGGCCCGATACCTTGGCTGAACTTTCGTTCAAGTCAACACACGCGGGCGGGTTTGGTTCACGCCGCCCGCGTTTCGGAACAGGTCCGGGGCCGTCACCGGCGCCCGGCCAGGAGGTCGGCGTACACGTCGAGGGTGTCGCCGACCATGCCCTCCAGGGAAAAGTGCGCCTCCACGTGCGCCCGGCCGCGCCGGGTCATGGCGTCCCGTGCGGAGGCGCCGAGCGACAGCGCGTCCGTCAGGGCGTCCGCCAGGGCGGCGGCGTTGCCCGGGGCCACGCGCCAGCCCGTGCGCTGGCCCGCCGGCACCTCCGGCGGGGCCAGGACGGTCTCGGGCACGGCGCCGAGGTCCGACACCACCACGGGGGTGCCCAAAGCCTGCGCCTCCACCGCCGAGCGGCCGAAGGCTTCCGGCTCGACGGAGGGCACCGCGACCACGGAGGCGGCGCGGAAGGCCGCCGGCATGTCGGTACAGTGCCCGACCCGGTGGACGATGCCCTGCAGGCCGCGCGCGGCGATGAGGGCGTCGAGTTCGCGTTCGTAGGCGACGCGCCCCTGCGGATCGCCCGCAAGGACGATGGCGACGCCCGAGACGCCCCGGTCGCGCATGAGGGCGGCCGCCTCGATGAGCACCCGCTGGCCCTTCCACGCGGTGAGGCGGGCGGCCAGGAGCACCACCCGCTCGTGCGGGGTCACCCCCCAGGCCCGGCGCAGGGCCTCGACCCGGGCCGGCGCCACGGCGCCGGGCGTGAACAGGGCGAGGTCCGTGCCCCGGTGGATCACCCGGACGCGGTCGCCCGCCTGCTCGGGATGGAGCGCACGGATCAGGTCGGCGGTGTAGTGCGAGTTGGCGATGACCACGTCGCCGCGCGCCATGACCGAATTGTACAGCACCTTCACGCCGGTGCGGCCGGAATAGCTGCCGTGATAGGTGGTGACGAAGGGGAGTTTCAGGCGGCGCGCGGCCCCCAGGGCCACCCAGGCCGGGGCGCGCGAGCGGGCGTGGATGATCTGCACCCCCTCGCGCCGGCACAGGCGCGCCAGGCGCCCGATGTTGAGGGCCATGGCGACGGGGTTCTTCGAGGCGGCCGGGAACGGCAGCCAGATGCCGCCCTTGGCCTGCAGCTCGCCCACCAGTCGCCCGCCCTCCGTGGCGACGAGGGCCCGCGCGCCCGCCGCCGCGAGGGCCGCGGCCACATCCACGGTGGTGCGCTCGGCCCCACCCGCGTCGAGGGCCGGGATCACCTGCAGGATGGTCCGGCCCGCGAGCGGAGCGCCCTCCCCCGGGAACGTTCCGCCGCCGCGATGCTCGCCGGTCACGACGCGGCTCCGCGATTCGGTCCCGCGAGGGGGCCTGAGGGTTCGGAGCGGGGTCGGGAGCGTCCGTCGGGCGTCTCGGTCATGGGATGCAGCATGGGCGGGGTGCTTTACGGCCCGGTAAACGAAAGGCAAATGCGACGGACGCAATGCGATGGTTCGTAACTCCGGGGATAAACCGATGCCGATGCCGCTCGACGAGGCTCCGACCTTCCTCGAAGTGGGAAGCGGAGACGCGACACGGCGTCTCGCCGTGCTCCACCGCGCCGGCGAGGGACCGCCCGTGGTCTGGCTCGGAGGCTTCCGCTCCGACATGCGCGCCACCAAGGCCGAAGCCCTGGACGGCTGGGCCCGCGAGACCGGTCGCGCCCTGGTGCGGTTCGACTATACGGGCCACGGGGAATCGGGCGGCGATTTCGCCCGATCCACCATTTCGACCTGGTTGGAAGACGCATGCGCCGTGATCGCGGCGTTCGCCCCGGAGGGCCCCCTCCTCGTCGGATCGTCCATGGGCGGATGGATCGCCTGCCTCGCCGCGCGCGAGCGGGCCGCGCGGGGCGAAGATTCCCCTTCGGGCCTCGTGCTCATCGCCCCGGCCCTCGATTTCACCGAGGACCTGATGTGGGCCCGGTTCACGCCGGAGATTCGGGCCACCATCGAGCGGGAGGGAGTCTGGGCGCGCCCGAGCGAGTACGACCCCGTGCCGGTGCCGATCACCCGCGCCCTCATCGAGGACGGGCGCCGGCACGGCATGCTGGATCGGGCGTTCGATCCGGGCTGCCCCGTCCACATCCTCCAGGGCATGGACGACCCGGACGTGCCGTGGTCCTACGCCCTGCGGATCGTCGAACGGCTGCCGAAGGCCGGCACGGTGCTGACCCTCGTTGCCGACGGCGACCACCGCCTGTCGCGGCCGCAGGATCTCGCGCGGCTGCTGGCGGCGGTGACCGGGATCAGTGCAGGCTGACCGTGTGGAGATCGTTGGCCATGGCGTTGGCCACCACGGCGTCGCGGGAATCGGCGAGGAGGATCGGCGCGCCGCTGGCCGAGAGCAGGGCGAACAGGTCGAGGCCGGGCGTCAGTTCCGGCGCCTGCGGGAACAGGCGGGTGACCTCGTCAGAACTCATGGCGCGGACATAGGCGATGTGGCCTTCGCCGAGGGCGGCGAGGTCGGCGGCGTTGAACTCGGCCGGATCGAGATCGGCGCCGGTGATGGGGTTCTGGCTGAATGCGGTCATGGTCGGCTCTCCTTCTGGCAGAGCGTGGTCGGGACTGTCCCGACCCGGGTGAAGCTGCGGACGTCCCGTCAGACGTCGTCGCGGGATGCGATGGCGATCTTGCGCACGACCCGTTCGGGCTCGGGCCGGGTCAGATCGATGGAGAGCAGGCCGTTGGAGAGGTCCGCGCCCATCACCTCCATGCCGTCCGCAAGGAGAAAGGCCCGCTGGAACTGACGTGCCGCGATGCCGCGGTGGAGGAACTGGCGCGTTTTCTCGTCCACCTGCCGGCCGCGCACGACGAGCTGGTTCTCCTCCAGCATCACGTCGAGCTGGTCGCGGGTGAAGCCCGCCACCGCCAGGGTGATGCGCAGGCGCTCGGGCTCCTGCTCGCTGCGGGCGACCCGCTCGATGTTGTAGGGCGGATACCCGTCGCTGGCTGCCTTCGAGACGCGGTCGAGGGCCTGTTCGATCTCGTCGAAGCCGAGCAGGAACGGATGTCCGAACGGAGAGGGCCGTGTGGTCACGGATGGAGGTCCTTGGAATCGAAGCCCCGGGGACGGTGGAGAGGCACTTCGGTGTGGTCGGAGAGCCCGCCCGAGGCAGCGCTCCCGCCGACGGTCGCCCATCGGTGCCGACGGTCGCCCGCCGGTTCAACGGATATGGAGCCCGGGGCGAGCCCCATCAAGGGCTTGCCGATCAAGGGGGTTTTGGCCCCGTCCGTCCCCCGGTTCCACCGCGCCGAACCGCGTGTGTCCCCACCTTCATCGGGAGATGGACGCGGCCCCCTGGCGTTCACGACACCAGGCAATTTCGGAAAATTATATCGGGATAAATCGGCAAAGCCGGAAGCGCGGCCATGTAATCTTCCAGAGTAACAGTTTGGAATTACTCTGATATTCAGCCCCGCGCTTGATCTGCGGCGGCGAACTCGGATATTGCGACCGCAACTGCTGAGCGGATCACGCGGGCTTACCGGCCGGCGCCGTACCAGTTCGCGTATCCCCCGGGATGGCGTGAGCCCATGGGTCTCGACGACCGGGTGCGCCGACCCGCTCGCCCGGACCACACGTCCGCAAGGACCGGCCCGACGCGGCGCTGCCGCCATCGTTGAGGAAACGGAATCGTCATGGATGGAGTGCGCGGCGTGGTCAGGGAACGGCTTCAGGGACGGGTGCGGGCGGCCATGACGGTGTCCATGGGCGCCGCAGTCGTGCTGGCGGCCATCGCGGGCTCGGCGATGGCGCAGGACGGCAAGGCTTCAGACACCAGGGCTTCGGACACCAAGGCTACCCCCCTCAAGCTCGAACTCAATCGCCTGGAGCCCGCTGGCGAGTCCTGCCGGACCTATCTGCTCGTCGACAACAGTCGCGGCCCGGCCCTGAAATCCCTCAAGGTCGACCTGTTCGCCTTCGACACGGACGGCGTCGCCCAGAAGCGCCTCGCCGTCGAGCTCGGCCCCGTGCAGGACCGCAAGACCACGGTCCGCCTGTTCGACTTCCCGGCCCTCGCCTGCGCGAAGATCGGCCGGGTGCTCCTCAACGACGTCCTCGCCTGCGAGGGCGGGGAGGCGAGCCGCGAGGCCTGCCTCGAGCGCATCGAGACCGAGAGCAAGGCTTCCGCTCCCTTCGTCCGCTGATCCGTATCGTCACCGAACCCGAGAGACACCATCATGGATCCGACCGCCGCGCCCGCAGGCGTCTCCCACGACATGTCGTTCCTCGGCCTGTTCCTCCAGGCCGATCCCATCGTGAAGTCGGTGATGATCCTGCTCGTGGTCGCCTCCATCGCCTGCTGGACGGTGGTGTTCGAGAAGATCATCCGCATTGCCGCCGCCAAGCGTCAGGCGAAGGCCTTCGACACCCTGGTGCGCTCCGGCGGGTCCCTCGAATCGTCCGGCAAGGGCATGGACGCGCAGATCACGGCGGCCGCCATCGAAGCGTGGCGCGATCAGGACAGCACCGAGACCCGGGCCGAGCGCCGTGACCGCATCGAGCGCGCCATGCGGGCCGCCCTCACCACGCGCCTGAAATCCATGCAGACCGGCCTGCCGCTCCTGGCCACCTCGGGCTCCACCGCCCCCTTCATCGGGCTGTTCGGCACGGTCTGGGGCATCATGAATTCGTTCTCGTCCATCGCGAAAAGCCAGGATACGTCGCTCGCCGTCGTGGCTCCGGGCATCGCCGAGGCCCTGTTCGCCACGGCCATCGGCCTCGTGGTCGCGATCCCCGCCGTGATGGCCTACAACAAGCTCATCAACGACATCGGCCGGGTGCAGGCGAGCTTCGTCACCTCCATCGGCACCCTCGGCAACCGTCTGGCCCGCGACCGCGCGGTTCACGGCCGGGCCGCCGCCGCCGCCGAGTAGAGTCCCCCACGGCCGGCTCGCCCCACGCGGGCGAGGCGGGCTTTGGAACGCCGGAAGACCGGCCGGCAGCGCCGGGCGGTTCCGGACCAATTTTCCTTGTTTCGCGGGACGCGGCGCCGGTCATGCGCCGGCCCGCCCGAAGCCCCGGAGGGCGACGCATGGCTATGGGATCGATCCGCACCGGTGGCGGCGACGACGAGGACGGCCTCGACGGCGCGCCGATGTCGGAGATGAACGTGACCCCCCTGGTCGACGTGATGCTGGTGCTGCTGATCATCTTCATGGTCGCCGCCCCGCTGATGACCACGGGCGTGCCGGTGCAGCTCCCCAAGACCACGGCCCAGAAGGTCGCCCAGGCCAAGAAGCCCCTGGAGATCTCCATCGACAAGGACGGCAAGCCCTACCTCGCCAAGGAGGAGCTGACGCCCGAGGCGATCATGCCGCGCCTGCGGGCGCTCGCCGCCGAGGACCCGACCCAGGTGATGCTGGTGCGCGGCGACCGCGACGTGCCCTACGGCAAGATCATGGAGGTGATGGGCCTCGTCGGGCAGGCGGGCTTCACCAAGGTCTCGCTCATCGCCCAGTCGCCCGGCGGCGCCCCGGCCGCGGCGCCTGCCGCCGCGACCCCCGCGTCCGGTACGGCCCAATAGTCCCATGAGCGCCAGTCCTGTAAGCGTCCCTGCATCGACCGGTGATCCGGATCGGCGCGGCCCCTCCGGGCTTGCCGCCGCCTTCCTCGTCGCCCTCGGCCTGCACGCGGCCGGGCTCATCGCCCTCACGCTGTTCCAGCCGGAGCCCAAGGCGCCCCCGGGCGAGAACATCGTCACCGTCGACCTCGCGCCGCAGATGACGGAGGCCGAGACCCAGGCGCCGGCCGAGCAGGCCGCGTCGATGTCGGCGCCGCCCGAGGCCAATCCGGTCCAGACGCCCGAGACGGTGCAGCAGGAAAAGCCGATCGAGACCACGGAGGTGACGCCGCCCGAGGCGACGGCGCCGCCCCCGCCGGACACGGCGATGATCGCCCCCGAGGCGACGACCACGGCCGAGCCGCCGGAGGCTCCGCCGACGCCCCCCGTCGAGGTGGCGAACGAACCGCCGCCCGAGGATCAGGTCATCACCTCGACGGCCGAGACCGCGCCGGCCCTGGCGCCGCCCCCGCCCGTTGCGGCGCAGGAGTTGCCCAAGCCCGTCGAGGTGGTCAAGCCGAAGCCCGACCAGGCCAAGATTCTCGAGGCGCGGCGCGAAGCCAAGCGCAAGGCCGACCGCGAGGCGCGGCTGAAGGCGGAGCAGGAGGAGCGCCGCGAGGCGCTTCAGGAAGCCCGGGCCGAGGCCCGTGCCAAGGCGGCCCGCGAAACCGCGCGCCGCGCCGCCGCGGCGGCGAGCGAAGGCACCGCCCGGCAGAACTCGGCCTCGGCCTCGCGCCAGAGCAGCGCGGGTGCCGCCGCCGGCGGCAACGATGCCAACGCGCTCCGCGCCTGGCAGGGCGCGCTCAGCTCGGCGATCCGTGGTCGCATGAACGCCGGCGCGGCGGCGGGCACCAGCGGCGGCGTCGCCGTCGTTCGGTTCACCGTGTCGCGGTCCGGTCAGGTGCTGAGCTCGGGCCTCTCCAGCAGCAGCGGCGTCGGCGCCATCGACAGCGCCGCCCTCGCCACCGTGCGGGGCTCCCTGCCGGCCGCACCTGCGGGCGTCACCATCAGCAGCCTCGCCGTCACCGTGCCCCTGCGCTTCAGCCCCGGCCGCTGAGGCGAACGCCGCCCAATGACGGTCTGGTTCACCAGCGACACCCACTTCACCGATCCGCGCGTGCTGCGGATCGACCGGCGCCCCTATCCCGATCTGCCTGCGCACGACGCGGCGCTCGTCGCCAACTGGAATGCCGTCGTCCTGCCCGGCGACACGGTCTGGCATCTCGGCGACGTCGCCCTGCGGCCGACGGCGGCCCGGATCGCCGAGATCCTCGGGTCGCTCAACGGCACGAAGCACCTCATCGTCGGCAACAACGACGGTCCGGAGACGTGCGCGGCCCCGGGCTGGGCCAGCGTCGGACACTACGCCGAGATCGCCGTCGACGGCCGCCCCCTCGTATTGTGCCACTACGCCTTCCGCACCTGGAACGGGATGGGCCGGGGCGCCCTCGACCTGCACGGCCATTCGCACGCCAAGCTGACCCCCATCCCGAAGCAATACGATGTCGGTGTCGATGCGCAGGGCTTTACGCCCGTGGATCTGCCGAGGATCCTCGCCTCCCGCCGCGCCCGGAAAGTGGGCAACCGAAAAGCGGAACCTTCGCCGTAGGTCGAGGGTTCTTGGGGCATGAACGCAGGATGACTGGCCGACCCCCTCCGGAACCTCGGAACGGTCCGATCGTCATCTTGCACACACCCCGTTCCTCGAGACGTCAGCCGCCGAGGTATCCCATGCGCCACGCTCTGTTTCCCACGCTCCTCGCCAGCGGGTTTACCCTGATGATCGCAGCGCCGGCCCTCGCTGCGCCGGCCTGTTTCGAGGGCCAGCGCAAGGTCGAAGAGGCCAACGCCCTGCGATTCCAGGCCCGCCAGGAAGCCCGGATCGGCAACCACGACCGCGTCTGCGAAACCCTCGACGAGATCGGCGACCGCTATGCCGACGCCCGTGACGCATTCGAAGATTGCGGCGCCGGTGTCGTCGCCATCGATCTGCGCAGCGAGTCGCGGAATCTGCGCGTCGCCAAGAAGGTCAACCGCTGCGACTGAACGGGTGCGGCCACGCACACCTGCCTGAAGCCATTCGTTTCACAAGTCTGAACAAGCGGCGCGTGATTCGCTGCCCTGAAGGTCCACGATCATGAACGCCACCGCCACGCAGTCCAACGTCGCCCTCGCCGACACCGTCCTCGGTTCTAGCGCCCTGGGCGCCACCGGTCCGTCCTTCGCCGCGGCCCTGTGCGGCTTCCTCAGCACCACGGTCGCCACCACCATGGTGATGTTTCTGCTCAGCAGCGTCTGAGACCTGCCAATCTATCGGTCCGTCGATGGCGTTCGATCGGCGGCGTGGCCGACGATGGGGCTCACGGCGCCACAAGCCAGAACCGCTTTCGATTGAACAGCATGTCGAAGTTGCCCACCTCTGACTGACTGGTTCGACAGGCCGCCTGAGTCTTCGCCCGCGCCTCCGCCACAGGATCGGGTGTGCGGGCCGCCGGCAGGATCGGCGCGGTGGAGATCGGGAACAGCCCGAGCCGCGATTGGATCTCGGGCTGGCGCACGGCGACGATGGTGAGCAGAGCGGCCAGCAATGCCCCCGCGACCGTACCGAGGATGAAGTTCGTCATGCGTGCGGAGTCCCGCGATCGGCGTGCGGACAGAGGCCGGCCCGCGATCGACGGTCCTTTCCTGGTCAAGCTTCTCGGCATGATTGCGGCGGACGCCGGATTACGGTCTCTTAAGGATACGCCCGATAGGTTTCTTCCGGCCGCGCGACATACGAGTCGCAGCGCCTGGGGAGAACGCGGAATGTCATACGGGGCCAGCGCCTATGCCAGGGTGTCACAGACGGCCATGTCGCCGCGCGAAGCGGAGGCCGCCGTCCTGATCAAGGCCGCCACGCGCCTCCAGACCGTGCAGGCCGATTGGGAAAATCAGAAGGGTGCGCTGGCCGAGGCGCTCAACTTCAATCAAAAGGTCTGGACGATCATCGCCGGCGCCGCCACGGCTCCCGAGAGCCCCCTGCCGGAACCGATCAAGACCAGCATCGCACAGCTGTCGGTCTTCGTCTTCCGCCGGATGATCGACACCTTGATCGAACCGAGCTCCGACAAGCTCACGGCCCTGATCAGCATCAACCACAACATCGCCGCCGGCTTGCGGACCTGACGGGCGCACTCCTCCCCGCACGGGGAGGAGTGTTTCGACAGCCTCAGGAATCGAGTCCCGCATCCTCGTCGATATCCACGAGGAAGACGATGTCGGCGTCGTCCTCGCCATCCTCGTCCTCTTCCTCGTCGTCGTTCGAGGCGGTCTCGGCATGGCGGGCATCCGGCTCGAAGGGCTCGTCCTCCTCCGAATCGTCCTCGGCCAGGGCGTCCTCGAAGATCTCCGTCTCCTCCTCGGTGGCGGGACGGATCTTGAGCGGGGAGGTGCCGTTCCACAGCACCTTGCCGTCGCTCTTCATGGCCTGGATGTCGTCCTTGAAGCCGTCGCAGGTGAAGAGATCGCGGGCGACCTCCTCGGAGCCGTTGATGACGGCGATGGCCACGCCATCGATCTCGAGTGTGAACATCGCGAATTCCTCTCGAACGTCGTTGCGCTGGACGCGCCGGCTGTACGGCGCCGGGGGACGCCGCCCTTGGATCTGATTGGCCGTATGGGGGCCGCCGCCCGTGTAGGGGGCAACGGCCTGCGCGCCAAGCCCCACCCCGGACGCCATCCCGCGTGGGAACGCCCGGACGCGGTTCAGCTGCCCCCGCCGGCGCCCCGGCTGATGGCGCGCTTCACCACGCCCTGAACTTCCGGATTCGACAGGAACAGGTCGTGGTTGATGAGACCGCCGCCGTAATCGGAGGCGTCGGCGACGCGGACGCCGAGGGCCTCCAGGCGCTCGCGGTCCGCGGCGCCCGCCCGGACGATGCCGCCCGCGATGGCGCCCGAGAGTTCCAGCGCCCGGTCGTTGGTGGACGAGATCACCGTGACCTTCTTCACGTCCGGCCCCATGCGCTCGATGGCGCTCGTGAACAGGTCGATGTCGATGTCGGGTGCGGCCAGCACCACGGCGCCGATGCGCGCCATGGCGCCCTCCCCGGCTTCGGCCCGCAGCATGCGCAGGGTCTCGAGGGTCAGCAGCGTGCCCATGGAATGGGCGACGATGTTGATGCGGCCGCCGGACGGCGAGTTCGCCAGGGCCTTCAACAGGTCCTCGAAGGCGTCGCGCGACCACAGGGCGCTCTCGCGGTCGTAGCCGTAATCGAAGGTGGCGGCGGCCGAGGGCCAGGTGAACAGGGCCGAGGCGCCGCGGAAGCGGATGCCGTCGGAGAGCTTGGCCGCGCTCAACGCCGCCGACTGGAAGCTCTCGCGGTAGCCGTGGACGTAGATCAGCACGTCGCGCCCGAAGGCGGCCTGGGCGAAGGCGCCGGCCGCCCCCGGTCCCGTCTCGATCTGCGGAACCGCCGCGACTCCCCAGTCGCCGGTGACCACGGAGGAGACCTTGCCGATGAGCGAGCGGTCGGGCGCCGACAGGCGCACCTCGGCGAAGCTCAGGCCCCGGCCGCGCTCGGAATTGAACCACGGGCTCTTCGGCGGGCTGCCGACGACCTTGCGGGTGGTGGCCACGAGGAGCACGGGGCTGACGTCGATGTTCGATTGGCGTTCGGGGCTGGAGGAACCCGTGGCGAGTTCCTCGGTGACGCAGCCGGAGAGTCCCGGGGCGAGGCCGAGCATCCCCACGAGGGCGGCGAGGCGCACGAGGTTGCGACGGGTCGGCCGGATGGATCGTTTCATGCGGTCTGACAGCCCTGGCCGGTGAGGGGCCGGGAAACCCGGCCGTCGCGTGGTGCTAACCTGTCGCGGACGATCGTGACCATGGCGGGGCACGAACGTGGCCGTGGCCCGTGTGAATAGCGGGCAGAGCTGCGCCTGTGGCGCGCGGCCCACAGCGGAACCCCCGTCAGGCGGCGGCCGAGCGGCGCGCCGCCTGGACATTCCGGCGCCTCGCCCCCTCGACGAAAGCCGGCCGGCCCGGCAAGAAGTGACGATGGCCCTCTCCTCCTCCCCGCCGCCCGCCCTCGACATCGACGCCCTGCGGGACCGGCTCCTCGCCGGCGACCGGGCGGCGCTCGCCCGCGCCATCACGTTGGCCGAATCGAAGCGCGCCGATCACCGCGCCGTGGCCCGCGACCTCATCGCCGCGGTGCTGCCGCAGACCGGCCGGGCCATCCGCGTCGGCATCACCGGGGTGCCGGGGGTGGGCAAATCGACGACCATCGACGCCCTGGGCGCCAACCTCACGGCCGCCGGCCACAAGGTGGCGGTGCTCGCCGTCGATCCGTCCTCGACCCGCACGGGCGGCTCGATCCTCGGCGACAAGACCCGGATGGCGCGGCTCGCCCTCGATCCCAACGCCTTCATCCGCCCCTCCCCCTCGTCGGGGACCCTCGGGGGCGTCGCGGCCAAGACCCGCGAGACCATGCTCCTGTGCGAGGCGGCGGGGTTCGACGTGATCCTCGTGGAGACCGTGGGCGTCGGCCAGTCGGAGACGGCGGTGGCCGACCTCACCGACTTCTTCCTCGTCCTCATGCTGCCCGGCGCCGGCGACGAGCTGCAGGGCATCAAGAAGGGCATCATCGAACTCGCCGACATGATCGCCGTCAACAAGGCCGATGACGGCGAGGGCGAGCGCCGGGCGAGCGCGGCCGCCTCGGAGTACCGTGCCGCCCTCCACATCCTGAGCGCGCCGAGCTCCACCTGGACGCCCCCCGTGGTCACGATCTCGGGCCTCAACAACAAGGGCCTCGACGGGATGTGGGAGCGGGTCGTCGATCACCGCAACAGGCTCACGGCCACGGGCGAGATCGCCAAGAAGCGCCGCGCCCAGGACGTGAAGTGGATGTGGGCGCTGGTCCACGAGCGCCTGCATCAGCGCCTCGTCGGCTCGGCCGAGGTCCGCCGCCAGACGGCGGAGGCCGAGGCCGGGGTGTCGCGCGGCGAATCCTCCCCCGCCGCCGGGGCCGAGGCCATCGCCACCCTCATCGGTCTTTGAGCGGCAAGCATCTCCTCGTCACCGGGTTCGGGCCGTTTCCGGGCGTGCCCATCAACCCGAGTGCCGTGGTGGCGCGACGCCTCGCGGCGCTCGCCCGCCGCCACGGCCTCGCCGGGGGCGATGTCCGCCTTCTCATCCTGCCCACCGCCTACGGCGCGATCCCGACGCATCTCGTCCCCGCTTTGGCCGAGGCGCCCGGCGCCGTGCTGATGCTCGGCGTCGCCCGGCGCGCCACGCGGGTCCGGGTCGAGGTCCGCGCCCGCAACCGGGCGAGCCGGCTGTTCCCGGACGTCTCGGGCCACGTCGCGCGCCGTCTCACCCTGTCAGCGGACGGTCCGGCCGAGCGGCGCGCGACCCCCGCCGCGCCGGCCCTCGCCACCCTGCGCCGGAACGGCATCCCGGCCATCGCGTCGAATGACGCCGGGCGCTACCTCTGCAACGCCGCCTACTTTCGCGGTCTGGCCGAAGCCGCCCCGGTGCTCTTCATCCATATCCCGCCCCTGCCCCGGGCCGGTCGTCCCGGTCCGTACCGACGGGGCCGATCCCCCGTCGAGGCCCTGGCGGCGGCCCTGGCGGCGGTGGCGCGCGGGCTCCTCGCGCGACCGTCGATTCACCGTGTCGACAGGGCGATCGAGGAAAATGCGATGGGTGCGGTGCCCAATCCCATCTCGGGCGTTCTGTGAACGTCGGATGCGGGCGTGCCACGCCCCGACGGCACCGAACCCGCATCGAAGCGTCACTCAGGAGAATCATCATGGTCGATACGGATCGTATCGTCGGAACCGCCAAGGATCTCGGCGGCCGTGTGCAGGGCGCCGTCGGCGACGCCCTCGGGTCGCAGGGCGATTCCGTCGAGGGTCGCTTCCGCGAGGCGCAGGGGCGCGCCCAGGATGCCTACGGCCAGGCCAAGGACACCGTGCGCGACGTCGCCGACAATGTCAGCGACTACGCGGGCGACGCCTACGACCGGATCCAGGACCGTGGCGGCGCCTATTTTCGCGATGGCACCCGTGCGGTGGAGACGCGTGTGGAGGAGAATCCCTTCATCGCCCTCGTGCTCGCCGGTGCCGTCGGCTACGGCCTCGCTCTGCTGCTCCACCGCCGCTGAGCTTGTCGCCGCGCCGCCCCACCGGGGCGGCGCGGACCGCTCGGATTACTGCGCCGTCCAGCCGCCATCCATGGCGATGTTGGAACCGGTCATCTGGCTCGCCGCATCCGAGCACAGGAACACCGCCAGGGCCGCCACCTGATCGACGGTGACGAATTCCTTCGTCGGCTGGGCCTTCAGGAGCACGTCGTTGATCACCTGCTCCTCGGTCAGCCCGCGTGCCTTCATGGTGTCGGGAATCTGGCTCTCCACCAGGGGCGTCCAGACGTAGCCGGGCGAGATGCAGTTTACCGTGATGCCGTGGGTGGCGAGTTCGAGCCCGGCACTCTTAGTGAGGCCGGCGATGCCGTGCTTGGCCGCCACGTAGGCCGCCTTGAACGGCGAGGCCACGAGGGAATGGGCCGATGCGGTGTTGATGATCCGGCCCCAGCCCCGCGCCTTCATGCCGGGAATCGCCGCCCGCATGGTGTAGAACGCCGAGGATAGGTTGAGCGCGATGATGAGCTCCCACTTCTCCGGCGGAAAATCCTCGATGGGCGAGACGAACTGAACGCCAGCGTTGTTCACCAGGATATCGACGGCCCCGAAGGTCTCTTCAGCGAGCTTGATGAGTCCGGCGATCTCGTCGGGCTTGGTCATGTCGGCCGGGGAATGGATGGCGCGGACGCCGAACTCCGATTCGATGCCGGCCCGGGCCGCCTCGATGGCCTCTGGCGATCCGAAGCCGTTGAGCACCACGTCGGCGCCTTGCCCAGCGAAGCCCCGCGCGATGGCGAGGCCGATGCCGCTGGTGGAGCCGGTCACGACGGCGGTTCTGGCTTTGAGGCTCATGGGACGTCTCCGGGGTCGCGCGCCGAGGCGCGTAGGTCCATCGCCGAAAATCCTGCCCGACGGGGCGCGGCAAGTCGATGCGCTCCGCCCCGGGCGCGGCATGCTATAGCGACGGACCATGCCGCTTCGTCACGGGGTCGGTCACGGGTGACGCACAGAGACGCCATGATCCGGTTCCTCGCCTTGCTGGCCCTCACCCTGTCCGGCCTCGCAGGCGCGTCGGCACAAGGGTCGGCCCAAGGGCTCAAGCCGCCGTCCGACCTCGTCACCGCGAGCCTCGTGGCCGAGCCCGCGGCGATCCGGCCGGGCGAGCCGTTCACCGTCGGCATCCGCATGGTGATGCGGCCGGACTGGCACGTCTACTGGCGCAATCCCGGTGATTCCGGCCTGCCGCCCGAGGTGACCTGGGCCCTGCCGGCGGGCTTTACGGCCGGCGCCCTCGACTGGCCGGCACCGCACCGCATCCCCGTCGCCCACCTCATGAACTTCGGCTACGAGGGCGAGACGGTGCTGCTGGCGCAGGTGACGCCGCCCGAGACCCTCGCGCCGGGCAGGCCCGTCACCCTCAAGGCGCATCTGAGCTACCTCGTCTGCGAGAGGGAATGCGTGCCCGGCACGGCGGACCTGCGGCTCACCCTGCCGGTCGCCCAGGCCGGGACCAGCACGGGGACCAACCCGCAGACCCGCGCCCTGTTCGCGCAAAGTCGCGCCGCCGTGCCGGTGCCCGCGCCCTGGCCGGTGCGATACGGGGCCACGAAGGATCGCCTGACCCTCACCGTCGAGGCACCGGCCCTCACGCCCGACGGGGTGAAGGCGGTGGCGTTCTTCCCCTACGCCGAAACCGCCATCGAGAACGCCGCCCCGCAGGACGTGCGGATCGATGCCGCTGGGCTGCATCTCGGCCTCGTCCGGGGCAATGCCGAAGAGCCCGCCCCCCCGACGCTGCCCGGCGTGCTCACCTTCGAGGAGACGACGGCCGACGGCCCGGTCCGGCGCGCCTACGCGCTGGGCGAGGCCCCCGCCATCGCCGCCCCGGCCGCGGACGCCCCGGCCGTCGCCCCGGCGCTCCCGGCCGAGGAAGACAGCCTGACCCTGTGGAGCGCCGTCGGCCTCGCCTTCCTCGGCGGCCTCGTCCTCAACCTGATGCCGTGCGTGTTCCCGGTCCTGTCCATCAAGGTGTTGAGCCTCGTGCGGCATTCGGGGGAATCGCCCGGCCGGGTGCGCCTGCACGGCCTCGCCTACACCGCCGGCGTGCTGGCGGCCTTCCTCGGCCTCGCCGGGTTGCTCATCGGGCTGAAAGGGGCCGGAGCCGGCATCGGCTGGGGCTTCCAGCTGCAATCGCCCGTCGTGGTGGCGGCCCTCGCCTACCTCTTGTTCGGCATGGGGCTCAGCCTGTCGGGCGTCGTCCATCTCGGCGGCGGCATCGCGGGCCTCGGCGACGGCCTGACCCGGCGCTCGGGACTTCAGGGCTCGTTCTTCACGGGCGTCCTCGCCACCGTGGTGGCGACCCCCTGCACGGCGCCGTTCATGGGCTCGGCCGTGGGCTTCGCCCTGACCCAGGAACCGGCCGTGGGCCTCGCGGTCTTCGCCAGCCTCGGCCTCGGCCTCGCCCTCCCCTTCCTGGTGCTGACCGCGTGGCCGCCCGCCCTGCGGGCCCTGCCCCGGCCCGGCGCCTGGATGGACACGCTCAAGGGCGTCCTGGCCTTCCCCATCTACGCCACCGCCGCCTGGCTCGTCTGGGTCCTAGCGCAGCAGGTCGGCCCCCCGGGGCTGCTCGCCGCCCTGCTGGGCCTCGTCCTCGTCGGGTTTGCCGCCTGGGCCTGGGAACGCAGCCATGGCGCGCGGCCGGCCTGGACCTGGGTCGCCCGCGGCATGGCGCTCGTGTCCCTCGCGGGCCTGGCCGTCCTCACCCTCGGCCTGTCGCAGGATCGTGCCGCCGCTGTCGCCCGCCAGGACGGCACCGAGGCGTTCAGCCAGGCGAGGCTCGACACCCTCGTCGCGGAGGGCCGGCCGGTCTTCGTCAACATGACGGCGGCCTGGTGCATCTCCTGCCAAGTCAACGAGCGCACGACGCTCGGGAGCCAAGCCGTCCGCGAGGCATTCTCCGCGCGTGGTGTGACCTATCTCAAGGGCGACTGGACCAACCAGAATCCGGAGATCACCGCCTTCCTCGCCCGCCACGGCCGCAGCGGCGTGCCGCTCTACCTGCTCTACGGGGGCAAGGGCACACCCGTGGTGCTGCCGCAGATCCTGACGGCCGGCACAGTGCTCGACGCCCTCGCGGCCCTTCCGGCCGTGCCCCGCAGCGCCGCCCTGGCGCCAGCGGAGCGCTGATCGACCCCATGACCGATTCGTCCGCGCCGCGCTGGGCCGTGTTCGGCAACGGCGACTTTCGCCTCTACGGCACCGCCCGCTTCCTCACCGGCCTCGCCTTCCAGATGCAGGCGGTGGCGGTGGGCTGGTTCGTCTACGACCTGACGCGCTCCGCCCTGGCGCTCGGCCTCGTTGGCCTCGCGAGCTTCCTGCCCGCCATGCTCGCGGCGCTGATCACCGGCCACGTGGCCGACACCTACGACCGGCGCGTGGTGGCGGCGCTCGCCTACGCCACCCTGGCGGCGGCCGATCTCGGCCTCCTGGCGTTCGCCCATTACGGCACCGGGGCGATCTGGCCGATCTACGCCCTGGTGGTGGTCATCGGCACCGGCCGCGCCTTCGCCAATCCCGCCCTGCAGGCCCTGTTGCCGACCCTGGTGCCCCGCACCCTGTTCGGCTCGGCCATCGCCTGGAACGCCTCGCTCTGGCAGAGCGCCTCGATCCTCGGACCGGCGCTCGGCGGCTTCCTCTACGCCCTAGGCCCGGCGGTGGTGTTCGGCACGGCGGCCCTCAGCTTCGCCCTCGCCAGCGCCCTCATCGCGGCGATCCGGTTCCGCCCCGCCCCCGTCACCGAACGCCCGCCCGTGACCTGGGCGACCCTCTCGGCCGGCCTCACCTACATCCGCGACCATCCCGTGGTCCTCGGCGCCATCAGCCTCGACCTCGTGGCGGTGCTGCTCGGCGGCGCCACCGCCCTGCTGCCGATCTTCGCGGCGGAAGTGCTGCATGTCGGCCCCCTCGGCCTCGGGGCGCTCCGCAGCATGCCGGCTGCGGGTGCGGTTCTGATGGCCGTCCTCCTCGCCTACCGGCCGCTCCAGCGCCATGCCGGCCTCCGCATGCTGCAGGCCGTCGGCGTCTTCGGCCTCGCCACCGTGGGCTTCGGCTTCTCGACCTCGCTGTCCCTGTCCATGGCCTGCCTGTTCGTCACGGGGGCCGCCGACATGATCAGCGTCTACGTCCGCCAGACCTTCGTCCAGGGCGAGACGCCCGATGCCATGCGCGGCCGGGTCTCGGCGGTGAACACCGTCTTCATCGGCGCCTCCAACGAACTCGGCGAGTTCGAATCTGGTACGCTCGCCGCCCTCATCGGCGCCGTGCCGGCGGTGGTGCTCGGCGGCCTCGCGACGCTCCTGGTCGCCGCCGCGTGGGGGCGGATCTTTCCGGCGCTCAAGGCACGGGACCGGCTGCTGCCGGTGGGGTGAAACGCCGATTATCCCTCCCGCGCGTCATTCCCGACGGGATATGGATAATCGCTGCCAAACCAATCGCTTCTCGGCTCGGAGTGCGTCATTATCCCTCCGGCGGCAACAAATGCCTGCATCAGGGATAATCCGATGTCCCTCAGCGACTTGAGTGGCGATCAGGCACGACAGACCATCGATGTCGGCCAAGTGTTCTCCAGCTTCGCGACGGCGCGGGCCGAGTGGGCGCGACGGTACGCGGGCTCGATGTCCTGGAAGACCGTGGGTGGGCGCGACTACCTCTATCGGAAACGGCGCGAAGCCTGGAAATCCCTCGGACCACGCACGCCCGAGACGGAGGCGATTGCCACCCAGTTCCACGAAGGCCGGGCCCGCCTGCAGGAACGGATCGCAGGGCTCACCAAACGTCTCGACGCCATGGCGCCGGTCAATCGCGCCTTGAACCTCGGACGCCTGCCCGTCATCGCCGCGCGAATCCTCCGCGCCCTGGACGAGGCGGGTCTGATTGGGACTGGTATCGAGGTCGTGGGGACAAATGCCCTGTTCGCCTACGAACGGCTGGCAGGCGTGCAGATTGCCAGTGCGCATCTCGCGACAGCGGATGTCGATCTCCTGTTCGACGCCCGCCGCTCCCTGCGACTCCTTGCGCCCGAGGTTTCGGCCACGGGTGTGGTGGGCCTCCTACGAAAGGTCGATCGGTCGTTCGAGGTGTTGGGGCGGAACGGATTCCGTGCCGTCAATCGGGACGGTTACCTCGTCGATCTCATCATGCCGACGATGAAGGACCGGATGGCCAAGTCTCCGCGAAGCCGAATCGGCTCGGAGGCAACGGACCTCGAAGCGGTGGAGATTGAGGGGCTGGGCTGGCTCGTGAACAGTCCGAAGGCCGTGGCAACGGTCCTTGATGCGCGCGGCTACCCCCTGACCATGGTCGTTCCCGACCCACGGGCGTTCGCCCTGCACAAGCTTTGGCTCGCCGAGCGCCAGGATCGCGATCCACTCAAGCGCCAGCGCGACCGGGCACAGGCAGATCTCGTCGCCGGTCTCGTGACCAGCCGCCTGCCACATCTGCACTTCGACGATCCGGCCCTAACCGCCCTGCCGCGCGCCCTGCGCGAACAGGCTACGCTCCTGACCGCCGCGAGGCGGGACGCGGCCTCGGGGACGCCCCGCCTCGAACCGGACTGGTAGTTCCTACTTGCCCGCCAGCAGCGGCGACCACGTCGGGTCGGACGCGTAGGACGGCGTCGGCACCGGCTGCTCCACCTTGCCGGTGATGTCGACCATGTAGAGCTTGCCGCCGCCCTGGCCGCCGGGATCGCGGAAGAACAGCACGTACTGGCCGTTGGGCGCGAAGGTCGGGCCCTCGTTGTGGAAGCCCTCCGTGAGCACCCGTTCGCCCGAGCCGTCCGGCTTCATCACGCAGATGGCGAACCCGCCCTTGCGCTGGCGGGTGAAGGCGATGAGGTCGCCGCGCGGGGACCAAGCCGGCTGCGAGGCCGAGCCTTCGCCGAAGGAGATGCGGGTCGGGTTTCCGCCCGTGGCGCTCATGACGTAGACCTGCTGCGAGCCGCCGCGATCGGACTCGAACACGATCTGGCTGCCGTCGGGCGAGAAGGTCGGCGAGGTGTCGATGGCGTTGCCGTTGGTGATCGGCGTCTGCGCCTTGGAGCCGAGATCCATCACCACGATGTCGGCGTTGCCGCCCTCCTGCACGCTCATGACGAGGCGCCGGCCATCGGGGGAGAAGCGCGGGCTCGTGCTCATGGAACCGGCCTTGCCCACCGCCTGGCGGCCGCCGGTTTCGAGGTTGATGACCTGGATGCGCGGCGGCTGGCCCGTCGCCTGGGTCATGAAGGCGATGTCCTGAGTCGCGGGCGAGTAGCGCGGGGCGACCACCGCCGTCTCGCCGTTGGTGAGGGCCCGCACGTTGGCGCCGTCCTGGTCCATGACCATGAGGCGCTTGCGGCGGTTCTCCTTCGAGCCGGACTCGTCCACGAAGGCGATGCGGCTGTCGAACCACGGCCCGAGGCCGGTGATCTTGGTGTAGACGGCGTCCGAGATGAGGTGACCCGTGCGCCGGGCGTTGGCGGTGTCGGCGCCGTATTGCTGGCCCGTCATCTGCTGGCCCGAGGTCACGTCCCACAGCCGGAACTCGACCTTGAGCTTGCCCGATGGATCGCGCGAGACCCGCCCCGTCACCAGGGCCTGGACCCCGGCCGTGCGCCACTTGTCGAAGCCCGGCACCGCATCGAAGCCGGGGCTCTCGGGAAACTTCGCCTTCTCGACGGGCACGAAGTAGCCCGACCGGCGCAGGTTGTTCGTCACCACGCTCGACACCAGCAGGCCGAGGCTCGGATCGCCCGAGAAGTCCGTGACCGCGATGGGCATGGGCTGGAACGCGCCGCCGCCGATGCGCAGGTTGAGCTGCGCGCGCGCCGGCCCGGCGAGGCCGAACAGCACGAGAGCCAGGGCGGCGAGGAGGGGCGCAAGGCGCGCGGCGGGACTGGGGAGCATGGTCGGTTCCGACTTTTTGGGACTATCTGTCCGGGCGGTCGCGCACGGTGGTCACGTCGCGCGAGCAGGCTCACGGCGCGGGCGAGCGGCCCGGGTCGATGGATCGGGTCCGGCGCATCAGACCCGCGAAAACTCGAATTCCGCGTTGATCGCCTTCCAGTCGTTGTAATACGGCGCGTACTGGGCGGGAATCTTGTAGGGCGCGCAGCGTCGCACGGCGCGTTGCGCCGCTTCCGCGATGGAGCGGTCGACGGCGTTGGCGCCGCCGCGCATGATCCGGGGCTCCGTGGTGAGCGCCCCGTCCGGGTTCAGCCGGATGTCGAGCATCGGCAGGATCACGCCCTGCGCCGCGCCGGGGGGGGCGACGTAGCAGCGCTCGATCTGTTGCTGGAGCATGCCGACCAGGGCCTCGCGCAGGGACGGCGACAGGCGCTGCGAATTGCCCGAGGCGGCCCCGAGGGAGGCCGTGCGCTGCACATCGCGACCGGTGGCACCGGTGGATTGCGAGGGCGCCTTCGAGGCCAGCAGTTGGCGGATGTCGCCGGCGCTGAACTTTTCGGCGAGTTCGGCCTGTTTCTTCGCCTTGGCCTCGGCATCGGCCTTGCCCTTCGCATCGGCCAAGGCCTTGGCTTTCGCCTTGGCGGCGGCCTCCGCTTTGGCCTTCGCGGCAGCATCGGCCTTGGCCGCAGCCTCGGCGTCCGCCTTCGCTTCGGCGACCTGCTTCTGATGCTCGGCTTCGGCCTTGGCGGCTTTCTCGGCCAGGGCCTTGGCCTCCGCACGCGCCTTCTCGGCCTCCGCTTTCTCGGCCTTGGCTTCGGCCTCGGCACGGGCCTTGGCATCCGCCTTCGCCTTGGCGGCCTTCTCGGCCGCCTTCGCAGCGTCCGCCTTGGCGGCGGCCTCCGCCTCGGCCTCTTCCTTCTCGATGAGCTGGGCGAGCTGCTCGCGCTTCACGGCGGCCGCCTTCGCTTCCGCCTTGGCGGCGACGGCCTTGGCCTCGGCGGCAGCCTTCGCCTCCGCTTTGGCTTCCGCCGCAGCCTCGGCCTTGGCGGCGCGGGCGGCTTCGGCCTTGGCCGCTTCCGCCTTGGCGGCTTTCGCGTCGGCCGCCTTGGCCTCCGCAGCCTTGGCTTCGGCGGCTTTGGCTTCGGCGGCTTTGGCGTCCTTGTCCGGGTCGGGTTCGTTGACGCGCAGCGGCATCTCCTCGGCGCTCGCGACCTTCATGTCGGCGGGGCGCTTCGGCGGGGCCGGGGCATCGACCTTGGCGTTCTCGGGCTCGCGCTCCTCGGCCTTGTCCGCCTTGCGGTCGGCGCGCGGCTTGGCATCCGGCTGCGGCTTGTCGGCGTTGGTCTCGCCCTTGGTGAGTTCCGAATATTGCTGCTCGGTCATCACCTCGACGGGCACGCCCTCCTGCGCGTCGGGCAGGGCGGGAGCGGCGACGGTGAGCATCGCCGCCGTCAGCACGGCGACGTGCACGCCGGCCGAGATCCACATGCCCGGTTCGTTGCGCTTGAAGGGGAGCTTCACGGGGGCGCGTCCGCTACTTCTGGTCGGGCTCGGTGACGAGGGCCACCTTCTTGAAGCCGCCGCCGGTCACGATGGCCATCACCTGGGCGACCCGGCCGTAATCGACCCGCTTGTCGCCGCGCACGAACACGCGCTCTTCGAAGCCCGATCTTGAGGCCTCGGTGAGCTTCGGGATGATGCTGTCGTCGCCGAGCTCGTCCTCGCCCAGGAACACCTGACCGCTTTGACGGATGGAAAGCGTCACCGGCTTGGTGTCGGAGTTGAGGGGACTCGCCTTCGATTGCGGCAGGTCGAGGGGCACGCCGACGGTCATCATCGGCGCGGCCACCATGAAGACGATGAGCAGCACGAGGACGACGTCGATGAACGGCGTCATGTTGATCTCGTTGATGGCGCCCTGGCGCCGGCCGCGCCGCCGCCGTCCGCCACCCTGTGCCGCTCCGTGGGCCATGCCCATGATCGTCCCTCGGTCTTGCGTGGAGTCTCAGGCGACGAGCGACAGGCGCTCGTCGATCTGGCGGGAGAGGATGGCCGAGAACTCGTCGGCGAAGCCTTCGAGGCGCGACTGCTGCTTCGAGACCGTCGACTGCAGCTTGTTGTAGGCGAGCACGGCCGGAATGGCCGCGAACAGCCCGATGGCAGTGGCGAACAGGGCCTCGGCAATGCCGGGCGCCACCACGGCGAGGGAGGTGTTCTTCGAGGCCGCGATGGACGTGAATGCCGTCATGATGCCCCAGACCGTGCCGAACAGGCCGATATAGGGGCCGGCCGAGCCGATGGAGGCGAGGAACAGCAGGCGCGATTCGAGGCGCTCGACCTCGCGCTGGATGGTGACGTCGAGCACCTTGTCGATGCGCTGGGACAGGCTCTGGATCTGCCGGCCGGAGCCCTCGAACGAGCGCTTCCACTCGCGCATGGCCGCCACGAACAGGGCGCCCTGACCCACCGCCGGCTTGTCGTTGAACGAGCGGTAGAGCTCCTCGAGGGAACGGCCCGACCAGAACGCCTCCTCGAAAGCATCCATCTCGGCCTTGGTGCGGCGGAACAGCAGGGTCTTGTCGACGATGATCGACCAGCACCAGACGGAGGCGCCCAGCAGCCCCACCATCACCACCTTGACGACGAAATGGGCCTGCAGGAACAGGCCCAGCAAGGTCATGTCGGGGGCCGGCATCGCCTGCATGGCATCGGCTGGGTTCATGACACGATCCTTGGATAAAACCCCGCGCGGAGCCGTCACGGAACCGGTGGCCCGACCCTCGCGCTTCAACCGGAACCTTGTGCGATTTCAACGCTCAATGGGCCGCGAATCTGTCGAAAGTATGGGGCTGTGTTGTGCATCGCACGCGACTGCTCCGAGCGCAGTTAAGCACGCAGCAGGGTTAACATTTCCTTGCCGCCGCCCTTCGCAGGGCCACGACCCGCCCCCCCGTTCGCCTCCCGGGCCGCCGTCGAGTCTCGAGGCGGGCAGCAACGCTCGAAACTCAACAGCGCCATGACAGGCAGACAATAAGTCACTCACCTGATCTTATATTTAACGAAATTTTTACCAATAGTTTATAATAATATCTCAGTCGATCAGATATGGATCCGATGTCCTGGGAATCGTGTCATGAAAATCCGCAGGTCGATACTTGGTGCATTGCGCCGAACGCACGACGTTGAACCGGTCGAATTCGCGCCTCAGATCGATTCGGAGGCGGTGCTGAATGCCCTCCCGGTGAATGTCCTCGTCCTGGACCCCGTCAGCGCCAACATCACCTATGCCAACCGGCGCAGCATCGAGACGATGCACGCCCTGCGCGAATACCTGCCGAGGGAGGTCGATCCCGACCGCATGGTCGGGACATCGATGGACGTGTTCCACAGGAACCCCCGTCACCAGCGCAGCATCGTCGCCAACCCGTCGCGCCTGCCCTGGCGGACCAAGATCCGCCTGGGTCCCAAGACCCTCGACCTGCACGTCTCGGCGGTGATGTCACGGGGCAGCTACGTCGCGGCCGTGCTGTCCTGGGCCGACGTGACGCCGTTCACCGACGCGATCTCGGCGTTCGACGGCGCGATCCAGACCGCCCTCGATACCGCCGGCGGCGCGACGAGCACCCTGCGCGACTCGGCCCGGCAGGTGCTGGAGAAGACGGGAGAGACCTCCCACGCCGCCGCGACGGCCGCCACCGGAGCGGTGGGCACCTCGGCCAACGTCCGCACGGTGGCCGAGGCCGTCGAGCAGCTCAACGTCGCCAACGCCGAGATCACGCAGCAGATGAACCGGTCCCGCTCCGTCACCAGCGAGGCGGTGGAGGAAGCCCGCCAGGCGGTCGCGAGCGTGCGGGCCCTCAGCGAGAACTCGAATCATATCGGCCAGGTCGTCGGGATGATCGGCCAGATCGCCAGCCAGACGAACCTGCTGGCCTTGAACGCCACCATCGAGGCGGCCCGCGCCGGACCGGCCGGACGCGGATTCGCCGTCGTCGCCAGCGAGGTCAAGGAGCTCGCGGCCCAGACGGCGCGGGCCACGGACGACGTCTCGCGGCAGGTCGCGATGATTCAGACCGCGACGACCTCCACGGCCTCCACCATCGAGCGGATCGCCGGCATCATCGCCCGGATCGACGAGAGCGCCCTCTCGGTGGGGTCGGCCGTCGAGGAACAGTCGGCGACCTCCACGGAGATCCGCCGCAGCGTCGAAGAGGCCTCGGGTCGGACCGAAACGGTCAGTTCCAGCGTCGCGGCGGTGGCGAAGAGCGCGACGGATTCGGCCAGCTCGGCGCAAAGCATGCTGAGCGCGACGGCGGAACTCAACCGCGAGATCGACGCCGTGGCGGCGGCGGTCAAGCTCTTCCTCGGCGAAGTCCGCAAGATCTGAGGCGGCTCCCCCTCGAACGGAGCGCAGGCCGCATCACCGGGCCTGCGGGACGAAAACCGGTTCGCGGCCGGGGGCGGTGCCCTTTGCCGGCATCGCACCCGACCTTCAGGCCGCCGGCAGCGGTCCGGCGGCGTCACCCTCGGGCGACAGGACGCGGCGCAGGGCATCGGGAAGGCGGATGGCCCGGCCGTCTCGCACGCAGGCGACGACGACCTCGGCCTTCACCAGGAGCTCGTCCCCGCGCCGGACCTCCTGGGCGAGATGCATCGAGGCGCCCTTCATCGCGGCCGTCCAGGTCCGGATGTCCAGGAGGTCGTCCATTCGCGCGGGCTTGGCGTAGTCGATCACCATCCGGCGCACGACGAAGTGCAGGCCGGCGGCATCCCGGTGCAGGTCGGACTGGTCACCGGCCAGGCCGCGCAGCAATTCGGTGCGCCCGCGCTCCATGAAGCGCAGGTAGCTCGCATGGTAGACGAAGCCGGAGAAGTCGGTGTCCTCGTAATAGACCCGCACGGGCTGACGATGGACGCCGGGGAGGTCGGTTTCGCTCAAGGGCGGCTCTCCTGTGGCGGGGCTCGAAGGGACCCCATCATGCCTCCGGGTCGGTGGGAAACAGGCCGAACTGCGAGCCCGGTTCGCGGCGCGGCTCGGGAAAGCCCATGTGGCGGAACGCGTGCGGCGTGAGCATGCGGCCGCGCGGGGTGCGCTGCACGAAGCCCTTCTGGATCAGGAACGGTTCGATGATGTCCTCGATGGCGTCGCGTGGTTCCGAGAGCGCCGCCGCGATGGTCTCGATCCCCACAGGTCCGCCGTTGAAGGATTTGGCGATCATCGTGAGGTACTTGCGGTCCATCACGTCGAGGCCGGCCGGGTCGACGTCGAGGAGCTGGAGGGCCCGGTCGGCGATGGCCCGCGTCACGGTGGGGGCGTCGGCCACGATGGCGAAGTCGCGCACCCGGCGCAGCAGGCGCCCGGCGATGCGCGGCGTGCCCCGCGCGCGCTTGGCGATCTCGTTCGCCCCCTCCTCCGACATGCCCAGACCCAGCACTCGGGCCCCGCGCCGCACGATGAGTTCGAGCTCGTCGACATCGTAGAATTCGAGGCGGATCGGGATGCCGAAGCGGTCGCGCAGGGGCGTCGTCAGCAGGCCGGCGCGGGTGGTGGCGCCCACCAGGGTGAACTTCGGGAGTTCGATCTTCACCGAGCGCGCCGCCGGGCCCTCGCCGATGATGAGGTCGAGCTGATAATCCTCCATGGCCGGGTAGAGGATCTCTTCCACCGCCGGGTTGAGGCGGTGGATCTCGTCGATGAAGAGCACGTCGCGCTCCTCGAGGTTCGTGAGCTGGGCGGCGAGATCCCCCGCCTTGGCGATGACCGGGCCGGAGGTGGAGCGGAAGTTCACCCCGAGTTCGCGCGCGACGATCTGCGCGAGGGTGGTCTTGCCGAGGCCCGGCGGGCCGACGAACAGGACGTGGTCGAGGGCCGAGCCGGTCTTCTTCGCCGATTCGATGAAGATGCTCATGTTGGCGCGCGCCGCGCGCTGGCCGATGAACTCCGCGAGGCTCAGGGGGCGAATCGACGATTCGAGGTCGTCCTCCCGGCGCTCCGGGGTCAGGAGCGAGTCCGGAAGCGGGTGCAGGGTCGGCGATTTCGGGGGACCGGACGGCTTGGGGGAGCCGGACGGCCTGGGGGATTTCGGAAGCTTGCTCACACGGACTCTCGGTGGGGGCCGGCGGGGCCTGCGTCCAGCAACTGTTGTCGGGGCCGATGTCGCACACCAGCCCGGATCGCGCTACATTCGCGGCGTCGGCGGATGGCCGTCGGGGGAGCTCACGATGGACAACGCGTCCGCCGAGTTCGAGAGGATGGATTTCGACGACTTCGAGGAATTGCTGGCCGACAAGCCGCGCAACGAGCGCTGGGAGTTGATCGGCGGCCGCGTCGTCCGGATGATGGTCGGCGCGCGCTGGGAGCACGGACGGATCGTCCAGAACATCGCAAGCCATCTACATCAAGGCTTTCGGGCGAAAGGATCGTCCTGCCAGACGTTTGCCGAGACGTTCTATCTGAAGAGCCGCCCCCTCGACGCGGCGTTGTTGCCCAACGTTCTCGTTGTGTGCGGCGGCATCGAAGCGGGCGCCACTTCGGTGGACAATCCCACGGTGCTGATCGAAGTGCTCTCGCCCGGCACGGAAGCGCGCGACCGCCTGGAAAAGTGGCGGATCTACCAACAGTTGCCGGCACTGCAGCACTACGTCCTTGTGGCACGGGACCGATCACACCTCGAGGTTTACGATCGGGTCGATGGGGCCTGGAGCGGCTTTCGCGTCATCGAGGGCATGGACGCGACGCTCGAACTCGTCGCGATCCAGGCGTCCCTGCCCTTGAGCGAAGTCTATTGGAGCGTCTTCGGCCCCTGAAAAATCCCGCGGCGCCCGAAGCGCCGCGAGAGACCGTATCATCTCACTCGGCTTCGGGCGCGATGGGCTCCAGGCCGCCGATGTGCTTCTGTGCGTAGAGCGGCAGGCCGACCTGGGAGATCAGTTCGAGCTGGGTCTCCAAAAAGTCGATATGGCCTTCCTCGTCCTCGGCGAGATCCTCGAACAGGCGCTTCGACACGCGGTCGTTGATCGAATCGCAGTACTTGGCGGCCTCGAGATAGAGCGCCCGCGCCTCGGTCTCGGCGGCGAGATCGCACTCGATGATTTCCTGCACGTTCTGGCCGATCCGCAGGGGATCGAGTTCCTGCAGGTTGGGGAAGCCGTCGAGGAACAGAATGCGATCGACGAAGCGATCGGCGTGGTTCATCTCCTCAATGGATTCCTTGCGCCAGAACTTGGCCAGCTCGATGTAGCCCCAATCGTTGAGCATGCGGAAATGGAGCCAGTACTGGCTGACCGCCGTCAGTTCGCTGCGCAGTCCCCGATTGAGGTACTCGACGACCTTCGCATCACCCTTCATCCGCCCATTCTCCCTTGAGGCACCGTGGCCGGAAGGGAGCGTGGCACCTCGCACAGGCGCTCAGGCGGCGATCCCTTCCTCCGCAGTTTGGAGCTTGACCAAACTACAGCCCGTTGCGCAAGTCGTCGAGCACGCATGGCCGGCCTCCTCGAGGGCGGCTTGCAGGGCGTTCTGCATGATCGACCGGATGGTGCGGGCGCAGCGCCCGCATTTCGGGCTGCAGCCGAGGCAGGCCTGGACCTGGGCCGGCGTGCGGGGACAATCCGGGCCGCGATGGAGGCAGGCGCGGACCGCGTTGTCGGACAGGACGTTGCAGGAACAGACGATCATGCGGGACCGAAACTCGCGCTGGGCATCGTGCCGTTGGGGAGGATGCCGGGGCTCTGGGGCCCGACCCCTGTCTCGAACGCTAGATTAGAATTACTAGAAATTGCTGTCTTTACAGGACTTTAGAAGCCCGGGGCGAATCTGGCAATGTCCGTGCATGCCGTCAAGGGCACAATTGCATTGGGCGCCAACGATCCCGCGCGGGCGTTTCAACGGGCGAGTTCGCGAAGCCCCAGCCGGATCAGGGTCTTGGCCTCGGCGCCCTCCCCCGCGCCCGCCAGCACCGCCGCGATGGCGGCCGAGGCCTGCACCGGGGCATAGCCGAGATTGACCAGGGCCGAGACGGCGTCGGCCACGGGCTGGGGCGCGGAGCGGTCCTGCACGGCGCCGTTGAGGGCGATGACGGACGGATCGATGGGGGCGTAGGCCGGGGCCTTGTCCTTGAGTTCGGCAACCAGCCGGGCGGCGAGGCGCGGGCCGACGCCGGGCGCGCGGGCCACCGCCGTCCTGTCGCCGAGGGCGATGGCGGAGGCCAGAGCCTCCGGCTCCAGCACGGAGAGCAGCCCGAGGGCCACCTTCGAGCCGACGCCCTGCACGGTCTGGAGCAGGCGGAACCACTCGCGCTCGGGATCGGAGCGGAAGCCGTAGAGGCGGATCATGTCCTCGCGGACATGGGTGTCGATGGCGAGTTGCGCCGCCTCGCCGATGGCGGGCATGCGCTGGAGCGTGCGGGCCGAGCAATGCACCACGTAGCCGACCCCCTGAACGTCGAGGATCACGAAGTCCTCTCCGTAGGAATCCACGACGCCCTTCAGCTTGCCGATCATGCGAAGTCTCTTATCAGAGGGGACGGGGCGGTGTCCGAGGATTGGCCGGGCGGCCCGGAGAACCAAGGGGCGACATGAAGCATGGATCCGTCACCAATCCGCAGGCGAGCACCGGCCGGACGGGCCCGAGCAGGGCGCCCCTGGGCAAGGCCGCCCTGGGTAAGGCCGCCCTGGGTAAGGCCGCCCTGGGTAAGGCCGCCCTGGGTAAGGCCGCCCTGCGCAGTAGCACCGTTCTCGCCCTGACGCTGCTGGGTCTCGCCGGCCCCCACGCGCAGGAGACGCC
>NZ_VRUZ01000090.1:0-16086 GCF_008039485.1 Methylobacterium sp. WL69
CCCGATAGAGCCCCCGTGCCCCCTCCTCCCTCGACCCTGCAGACCCTGCTGCCCGATCTCGGGCAGCGCGTGCTCGTGATGGGCATCCTCAACGTCACGCCGGATTCCTTCTCCGACGGCGGGCGCTTCGCCGACCCCGGACCCGCCCGTGCGCAGGCCGAGACCCTGGTGGCCGAGGGCGCGGCCCTCATCGACATCGGCGGGGAATCGACCCGGCCCGGCCACACCCCCGTCTCGGCGGAGGACGAGCAGGCCCGCATCCTGCCGGTGATCCGCGACCTCGCCCGCCACCTGCCCGTGCCGATCTCCGTCGACACCTACAAGGCCGCCACCGCCCGGGTGGCCCTGGAAGCCGGGGCGCGCATCGTCAACGACGTCTGGGGCCTGCAGCGCGAGCCCGACATCGCCCACGTGGCCGCCGATCACGGCGCGCCCGTGATGGTGATGCACAACCGCGAGACCATCGAGCCCGAGATCGACATCGTCGCCGACATGCTGCGCTTCTTCGAGCGGTCCCTCGCCATCGCCCGGCACGCCGGCATCCGCGACGCCGACATCGTCCTCGATCCCGGCATCGGCTTCGGCAAGAGCTGGGAGCAGCACCTCGAAGCCCTGCGGCGGCTCCCCGAGATCGTCGCCCTCGGCTTTCCGGTCCTCGTCGGCGTCTCGCGAAAATCCCTGCTCGGCCGCCTGCACAACACGGAGACGAAGCCCGTGGACCGCCTGTTCGGCTCGGTGGCGAGCCACGTCCTGGCCGCGACCCTCGGCGCGGGGATCGTCCGGGTCCACGACGTCGCCCCCCATGTCGACGCCCTCCGGGTGGTGGATGCCGTGATGGGGCGCGGCGCATGAGCGACCGCATCCTCGTCCAGCGCATCGCGGTCTTCGCCTATCACGGCCTGCTGGAGGAGGAAGCGCGCCTCGGGCAGCGCTTCTACATCTCCCTCGACTGCCGCCTCGACCTCGCCCCCGCCGGCCGCTCCGACGACGTCGCCCACACCGTGAGCTACGCCGATCTCACCGAGATCGTCACCCGGATCGCGACGCAGCGGCGCTTCGCCCTCATCGAGGCCGTGGCCGAGGCCATCGCGGCCGAGATCCTGGCGGCCCACGCCCCGATCCGGAGCGTGCGCGTGCGGGTCGACAAGCCGAGCGCGCCGGTGCCGGCGGTGATCGAGGGCGTCGCCATCGTCATCACCCGGCACCGGACCGGGGCCGGGGCGTGACCGCTCCCCCCAGCACCGCGGCCCGCATGAACGCCGCCTATCTCGGCCTGGGCTCCAACATCGGCGACAAGGCCGCGACCCTGGCCGAGGCGGTGGCGCGCCTTGCGGTGACGCCGGGCATCCGCATCACCGCGCGCTCGGCCGATTACCGCACCCCGCCCTGGGGCGACACCGATCAGGACTGGTTCCTCAACGCGGCGCTGGGCGTCGAGACCTCGCTCTCGCCCCACGACCTGCTGGAGGCGGGCCTCGCCATCGAGACCGCCATGGGCCGGGTGCGCGAGCGCCGCTGGGGACCCCGCGTCATCGACATCGACGTGCTGTCCTATGCCGGCGCCACCATCGCCGACGAGCGCTTGGTCCTGCCGCACCGGTTCGTGCGCGAGCGTGCCTTCGTGCTGGTGCCGCTCGCCGAGATCTCCCCCGACCTCGTCATCGGCCCCGAGACCGTGGCGCAGGCCCTGGCCAAGCTCGACGCCACGGGGATCGAGCCCGTCTGATCAGGGCCTGATCTCCACCGGAGTCCCGACGTCGACCCGGGCGTAGATCGCCGCCATCTCGGCATTGGTGACGCCGACGCACCCGTTGGTCCAATCGACCAGCCGATGCAGGGGGCCGAGCCAGGACAGGCCGTTGAGCAGGCCGTGGATCATGATGTCGCCGCCCGGCTCACGGCCCTCCGCTGACGCTTGGGCCGCCTGCTCCGGCGTCGGGTAGGACACCTTCAGGGACAGGTGGGCGACACTGCGCGGATTGCGATAGGCGATGGCGTAGACCCCCTCCGGCGTCCGGCCGTCGCCCTCGCGCGCCTTCTGGCCCACGGGCGAGAAACCGAGGGAGACCGGATAAATGGCGAGCACCCTGCCCTCGCGCAGCAGCGTCAGGCGCCGCGCGGCCTTCTCGACGAGGATGCGGTCGGCCCGCTCCGGCGCCGCGACGAGGTCCGGCTCGACGCGGGCCCATTGCCGCTGATCGACCAGGGCGAGCCCGAAGAAGCCGAGAACGACGAGGGCGGCGATGGACCCGATCCACCGCCGCCCCCGTGGGCCTCGCCGCAGCCGCGTGGCCGCCATGTCAGGGTTTCGGCGCTTCGAGGAGCTTGTTGCCTTCCTCTTCGAGGAGCGGCACGTCGAAGTCGCGCAGGACCTTCTCGATGTCGGTGCGGCGCTTGCGCAGGATGGTGTTGAGGGACCGCTTCCAGTCGTTTTCCTCCATCCGCACCCCGAGGGCGATGCGGAAGGTCAGGGGCGGCCGGTCGGGCTCTTCGAGGAGCGGCACGACCGTCATCGGCACGCCGCTCTGCTTGGCGAGCCAGCCGGCGGCCGGCCCCCACAGGATGGCCGCGTCGACCCGCTTCTCGGCCAGATCCGCGATGGCCTCGGCCGCGATGGTCTGGTGCTTGCGGGCCGGATCGAGCTGGTAGGGCGCGTAGGCCTTCATCGAACTGACGAGGCCGAGTTCCCCCATGCGGTTCACCGGCGGCGTGCCGCCGATGACGCCGATGGCCTTGCCCTTGAGGCGGGGATCGTCGAGGCGCGTCACCCCGTCGAGCTCGCCCGAGCGCGTCACCAGGGTGTAGGCCGAGCGGTAGTACGGGTTGGTGTGCTGCACGAGCTCGCCGCCCGATGCCGATCCCATGATGAGGTCGCACAGGCCGGTGCCGAGGGTGTTGCGGACGAAGCCGGGGCCCTGGGTCAGCCAGTAGTAGCGGACCTTGACCTTGAGCTCTTCGGCGATGATCGCCGCGATCCGGTTCTCGAACCCGTCCTCCTTGCGCTGGGAGAACGGCATGTTGCCCGGGTCGCCGCAGACGCGCAGGGTGTCCGTGGTGACGAGATCTGGCAGCGATTGCGCCAACGCGGGTCGCGCCCCTGCTGCGGTGAGCAGGAGCGCGAGGGCGAGGCCGGTGGTCAAGCCTGTGCGGGTCATCAGCCGCCCAGGCACTCCTTCTCGGCCTTCTTGGCGGCCTCGGGCTTCTCTTCCTTGTCCGTCGGGCGCACGCGCGGCATGGCGCCGGAGGCACGGGCCTTCAGGTAGGTGTAGAGGTCGTCGGCGTAGCACATGACGTTTTTATTATCGCCGAAGGCGGGCATGACGTTGGTGCCGGCCGCGCTGACGTCCTGCTTGCCGCCGGCGATGATGCCGATGAACTCCTCGTAGGAGATACGCTTGAGCGAGTCCTTGAGGGCGGGCGCGTAGGTCGAGCCCATGGCGTCGGGGCCGTGGCAGACGTGGCACTCGGCGTGATAGCGGCGGTAGCCCGAATAGGCGTACCAGTCGAACTTCTTGCCGTCGTTGGTGATGTGGTAGGTCGGGGCGCCGTCCTTATCGAAGTACTTGCCGTCCTCGACCTTCACCGCCTGATACTTGTCGAGCAGCTTGGCGTCCTTGTCGGGCGCATTGGGATCGAGCTGGTTGGTCACCGCGGCATCAGCGGGCTTGGCCTCGGCGGGCTTGGCGTCCTGCGCCTGAACGGCGGCAGTGGAGGCGAGCGCGAACACGAGGGCGGCCACGAGCGGACGGATGGCGGCTTTGCTTTGGTACTGCAACGACGTTTCTCCCAGGAGCATCCATCGGCCCGTGGGACCGATGTTCGAATTGTTCTTGATAAGGACCTAATCATAAAGGTGCCGGCGCGGAAACCCGCGCCGGCACCCTAACCTTCAAAGCTTCGTGCGACCGATTAGTTCGGGAGCGCGAACACGGTCAGCTGACCGCCGAGGTTGGTGTAGTTCGAGAGGGCGGCGTAGCCACCCACCGCGCCGAGACCGGCGTTCGGGTCGGTCAGGCCGGCCGCGAGGCCGATGCCGGCCCAGCCACCGACACCCGACAGGATGCCGACGAACTGCTTGCCCTTGTGCTGGTAGGTCATCACGTTGCCGATGATGCCCGACGGGGTCTTGAACTTGTAGAGCTCCTTGCCGGTCTTGGCATCGACGGCCTTCAGGAAGCCTTCGAGGGTGCCGTAGAACACCACGTCACCGGCGGTGGCGAGGGCGCCCGACCAGACCGAGAACTGCTCGGCGTTCGACCACTTGATCTTACCACCGATGTTGTCCCAGGCGATGAAGTTGCCCATGCCGCCGTGGCTGTTGGGGGCCGGGTACATGGCCAGCGTCGCGCCGACGTAGGGCTGGCCCGGGGTGTAGGACACCCGGAACGGCTCGTAGTCCATGCAAACGTGGTTGGTGGGGACGTAGAACAGCTGGGTCTTCGGCGAGAACGCCGCAGGCTGCTGATCCTTGGTGCCGAGAGCGGCGGGGCAGATACCCTTGGAGTTGGTATCCTCACCGTTCTGCTCGGTGGAGTACTTGGCCTGGACGAGCGGACGACCGTAGGTCTTCGAGCCCTTGTCCATGTCGACCTTGGAGGCCCAGTTCACCACCGGATCGAACTTCTCGGCGACCAGGAGCTCGCCGGTGGCGCGATCGAGGGTGTAGCCGAAGCCGTTACGGTCGAAGTGCGTGAGGAGCGGACGATCCTTGCCGTCAACCTTCTGATCCGTGAGGATCATCTCGTTGATGCCATCGTAATCCCACTCGTCGTGGGGGGTCATCTGATAGACCCACTTGGTCATGCCGGTGTCGGGGTTACGCGCGAAAATGGTCATCGACCACTTGTTGTCGCCCGGACGCTGCTTGGGGTTCCAGGTCGAGGGGTTGCCGGTGCCGTAGTAAACGAGGTCCAGCTTCGGATCGTAGGAGAACCAGCCCCAGGTGCTTCCGCCGCCGGTCTTCCACTGGTCGCCTTCCCAGGTCTTCACCGAGGAATCCTTGCCGACGGGCTTGCCGAGCGAGGTGGTCTTCTCGCCGTCAATGATCATCTGCTCGTCGGTGCCGACGGAGTAGCCGCGCCAGACCTTCTTGCCGGTCTTGGCGTCGTATGCGGTGACGTGGCCCTGCACGCCGAACTCGCCGCCGGAGATGCCGACGATGATCTTGTCCTTCACGGGCAGGACGGTGGCGGTGTTGGTCTCACCCTTCTTGGGGTCGCCGTTGGCGACGGACCAGTTCACCTTGCCGGACTTGGCGTCCAGCGACACCAGGGTGGTGTCGGCCTGGTGCAGGATGATGTTGCCATCGGCGTAGGCGAGACCACGGTTGACCGTGTCGCAGCACATGACCGGGATGACGCTCGGGTCCTGCTTGGGCTCGTACTTCCAGACGATCACGCCGTCCTTGTCGAGGTCGAGGGCGTAGACGATGTTCGGGAAGGGGGTGTGGACATACATCATGTTGCCGACGACGAGGGGCGAGCCCTCATGGCCGCGCAGAACGCCGGTCGAGAACGTCCAGGCCACCTGAAGCTGCTTGACGTTGCTGGCGTTGATCTGGTCGAGCTTCGAATAGCGGGTGTTGCCGTAATCGACGGTCTGAAGGACCTGCTCGGCCGGGTTGGCCGTGCGCTTCAGGACGTCTTCGTTGGCGAGGGCCGGGGCAGAAGCCACCAGGCCGGCGCCCAGGGCGAGAAGGTGAACCGCTCTCATGCATTCCTCCGACAAGTCTTGACACCTGGCATCCGCGTATCTCTCGATCTGCGTCTGTCGGTGCGACCTGCTGTTTGCGACAGGGACAGGGTGCGCTTCCGTAGCGGGCGGAGGAATCGGACAAAACCGTGAGGTTCCGTTCCGCTCCTCCAGGCCGAGGGCCGCTATCCCTTTGCGGCGCCCCTCGAAACCGAAGCTTGAATGAACTCTAAGAAAAATTCCCGGCCCGTCAACTCGCATTCTGTGGGCTTCATGAGGCTAGGCCGAAGCTCAGCCGGACGTGACCTTGGTGAATCGCAGGCTAATGCTGCATTGCAAACCATGGTGCGGTGCAAAAATCACCAATCCGTCTTCAAATGGTTTTATCGATCTGGCGCTATCCTATGTGCGGAGCGCATGGTTTTGCGTGGATCCGGACTTGCCTCCCCGTAGACGCCGGCTCCTGGCTGCGTGTGTCTTGGTATTTGGTATTTCAGTTTGAGCGCCGTCGAGCGTAAGCAGGATAATGCATCAGCACTTTGCCGCGGCCGCGCGATCGGGCGGCGGCGGAATCGGCGGGATCGGCAGCTTCTGGCGATGATGCGTTGTCTCGCCGCATCGCGCCGTCCCGCCGTTTCTCGGGGACGGACGCGCCCGGGACGGGTCCCGTCCGCTCAGACGGCGATGATTCCGGGGTAGCGCGCCGCGAGGTCGGCCCTGGTCGCGTCGGTCCAGGCCCGGTCGCGCATGTCCCGCGGCCGGCCGAGGGGCACCGTGGCGACGAGGCTCGCCGGCCGGGCCGAGACGAGGACGAGGCGGTCGGCGATGGCGATGGCCTCGGCGACGTTGTGGGTCACCATCAGGACGCCCATCCCGGTGCCGGTGACGCTGCCGACCACGAGGGCGCGCAGGGCCGCCGCCGAGGCGTCGTCGAGGGAGACGAACGGTTCGTCGAGGACGAGGATGCGGGGCGCCTGGGCGAGGGCGCGGGCCAGGGCGACGCGCCGAGCCATGCCCAGCGACAAGGCGCCGGGATAGCGCCGCCGCCACGGGGTCAGGCCGAGGGACTCGAACAGGGCTTCGAGATCGCGGCCGCGCGCCGGGCGCGGCAGGGCGAGGCGCACGTTCTGCTCGACGCTGCGCCACGGCAGCAGGCGCGGCTCCTGGAACACCATGGCGATGCCGGCGGCCGCCGGATCGGGGGTCACGCTGCCGTCGTAGGCGGTGTCGAGGCCGAGCAGGATGCGCAGGGTCGTGGTCTTGCCCGCCCCCGAGGGGCCGATGAGGCAGGTGATCTCCTTCGCCCGGACGGTGAAGGCGAGGCCGCGCACGGCGGCGACCGGCTCGGGGCCGCCGGCGCCGTAGACCTTCGCGCGGATGTCGACCGTGAGGGCCGCTCCCGCGGCGGCGTTATCGCCAGCGTCGCACATGGGCTTCGAGGCGCTGGAGGATCAGGATGTCGATGGCGATCATCACGCTCATGAACACGATGCTGTAGCCGACGATGGCCGCCACGTTCAGGCTCTGGACGAAGTAGTAGTTGATGGCGAACCCGACCCCGTTGGGGCGGCCCAGCAGCTCGATCACCAGGACGATCTTCCAGGCGAGCGACAGGCCCGAGCGGGCGGCCGCCACGGCGAAGGGCTGGAGCTGGGGCACCAGCACGTGGGCGATCCAGGTGCGGCGGTCGAAGCGGTAGGTCCGGGCCATCTCCTCGAGCTGCGGGTCGAGGCCGCGCGCACCCTCGCGCAGGATCACCGCCACGTTGGGCAGCTTGTTGAGCACCACGGCCAGAACCGCCGCGCCCTCGTTGAGGCCGACCCAGATGTAGGCCAGCACGGTGATGACCAGGGCCGGGGTGTTCAGGAGGATGAGGAGCGGCGTGTCGAGGACGAGGTTGAGGCGGCGCGACCGCCCCAGCGCGATGCCCAGCAGCACGCCGAGCACCATGGCGAGCACGAAGGAGACGCCCACCCGGGCAAGGGTGATGCCGACGTTCCACCACAGGTCGCCCGAGGCCCATTCGCTCCGGATGAAGGCCAGGATCGCCAGGGGCGCCGGCAGCAGCCGCGAGCCGGCGGCGACGGCGGCGGCCTGCCACCCGGCCAGCAGGACGAGGACCGAGACGAGACGGGTGGCGAACCCCATGGGCTAGACGGACCCCATGGACTAGAAATGCGCCGGGGCGCGGGCCCCGTCAGCCATTGGCGGTGCCGTCGTAATACAGGCCCGGCGGCAGGGTGGTGCCGGTGCCGACGAGGCGTTCGCCGCCGAGGCGGGCCAGCACGCCGTAGAGGCGCTCGCCGTCGGCGCGCTCCACGGCCAGGGGCCGGCGCGGGATGCCCGCGAGGAAGTCGCGCTTGAGGGCTTCGAAGGTCGCTTCGTCCTCCGCCGCCATGAGGGGGCGGACCACGTCCCAGGCCGAGGCGTCCTGGGCGAGCATGTCCTTGGCCGCCTTCGAGGCGCGGGTGAAGCCGGCCACCGCCTCGGGCTTGGCCCCGAGGGTCTCGCCCGCGAACAGGTAGCCGATGAGCGCCATGGAGCCCGTGGCGCCGAAGGCCCGCATGATGTCGTCGGAACCGATGAGGCGGCGGAAGCCCTTGGGCTCCAGGCGGGCGCAATAGGTCCAGTACAGGAGCCCGGCATCGAGCTCGCCCTGCTCCAGCTTGAGCGCCAACAGGGGCGGCGCCCCGAACGCGATGGTGGCCTCGGTCTCGAGGTCGAGGCCGGCGGTGTCCCGGGCCTGGGCCTTGAGCAGCAGCCAGTTCTTGTCCAGGGGTCCGCCGGCGACGCCGAGGCGCTTGCCCTTGAGGTCCTTGAGGGTGGCGATGGGGCTGTTGCCCGGCACCATCAGCGAGCCCTCGGTGGTGGAGTACGGGAAGAACCGCATGCTCCGCCCCTCGTTGCCGAGGCGGGCCGCCCAGAGCAGGTCGCCCACGATGGTGTCGACCTGACCGCCCTGGAAGGCGATGCGGGCGGCGTCGTTGCCGGCGAGCTTGACGACGTCGAGGGTGAAGCCGTGGGCCGCGTCGAGGCCGCGCGCCTTGATCAAGGCGGCCTCCCACGAGACCGTGCCGAAGGGCAGGCTTCCCACCGAGACCCTCGGGGCGCTCGCATGGGCCGAGCGGCCGGCCAGGGGCAGCCACGCCGCCGTCGCGAGCAATCCGCGCCGTGACAGCATAGGCGGTCCCTCCCTTATTCTGTTGAGAGTCTCAATAGAATGTCCCGGTTCGGCCGTCCACCGGCGCGGCCGCCCCCGCCCTGAGGCGAAACGGCCCGCGATCTTGCGCGGCGTCCCGGCCCGTCGCAGGGTCGCCGGCGGGACCCGGCCGATGGGGCCGGGCAACGGGAGATCCGACCATGGCCGAACCGCGCGACGGCGTCCTCGACGACGCCACCATCGAGGCGCGCCTCAAGACCGAACTGCCGGCCTGGCGCCTGGAGGACGGCTGGATCAAGCGCACCTACAAGACCGCCGGCTGGAAGAGCACCCTCATGGTCATCAACACCGTGGGGCATCTGGCGGAGGCCGCCTGGCACCACCCCGACCTCACGGCCTCCTATGCCTGGGTCGAGGTCCGCCTGACCAACCACGCCGCCAAGGGCGTCACCGAGAAGGATTTCGCCCTGGCGCGGAAGATCGAGGAGGTGGTGGGCTGGCAGCCCGGCACCGAGGGCGGCGCCCTGGAGGGTACGCCCACGGACCCGCGCTTCGCCTATATCAAGCACGAGAAGTGATCGATCGGCCCGGCTCCCGCCCCCCTTTCCCGGACGCCTGGAGCGCAGCGGAAGGTGATCCGGGACCCAGCGCGCGAAGGACCCGTCAGCGGTTCGATCCGACCGGCGCTGAGATCGCGGACGCTTCGCGGCTCCCTGTGCTGGCCCCCGGATCGGGCTCCGCTGCGCTGCGCCCGTCCGGGGAAGGGCGCGGCTCCTACCGAATCCGTCTGTTCCCGTCGGGACAGCGGGTTCGGGCCTCGCTCGGACGCCGCGTGGGCGTGATGGTCCCAGCTCCGCTCATCGATCGGAGCGTGATCACTCGGCCCCCTTCACCCGGCGGCACTCGGTCTTGAGGTAGCTGGTCTTGCCGATTTCGTCGCGCAGGTCCGTGCGGGCGATGATCTCCTGCCAGCCGTTGGTGCAGCCGAGCTCGTTGGTGACGCGGACCTTGCGGACCTCGCTCGCCGTCTCGTCGGTGCAGGCCTCGATGGGGATGCCGTTGGCGCAGACGAGGACGACGGCGATGAAGGCGTTCACGGGCGGGCTCCGGTTCTCACGTGCGTCTCAGGGTACGCGCCGCGCCGGGTCCGGGTTTCAGCCGACCTCCAGGATCGTGTCGGGCGAGAAGGTCTTGCCCTCCACGGGGTTGGCGACCCAGCGGGTGCGCCCGACCCGCAGGTCGTGCGCCGCGTGGAAGTGCCCCGAGATCCACAGGTCGGGCCGGACGGCGTCGGGCAGGTCGTCCAGCACCGTGGTGGCGTAGAACGCCGGCAGCCACCACGGCACGCCCGGCGCCCCGCGAAACGCGTCCGCCGCCGCCGTGCCGGCGGGGTGGTGGGTGAGGCACACCGTCGGGCCCTCGTGCGGGACCGACAGGGCGGCGACCAGGGCCGCGCGCTCCCGCCCATGGGCCGCCATGGCGTCCGCCGGCGACCAGACCGAGCCGTCGCCGTTGCGGATGGCGCCGCGGAACTCGCGCGAGCCCGTGACGGGGTCGGTCATGCGCGCGGCGGCGTAGGCCACGGGATCGGCGGGCCGGTCGGTCGTGCCGTCCGTGAGCCAGCGCCCGGCGAGGCGCCAGTCGCTCCACAGGGTGGTGCCGACGAAGCGCACGCCGTCGCGGATCACGGCGGCGCCCGCCTGGAGCAGGTGGATCGTGTGCCCCGCCCCGTTGAGGCGCGTCACCTCGGCCTCCAGGGCGGCGAGGAGCTCGGGCGCGGTGCGGCCGTCGCCGGTGGGGGCGTAGCGCTCGTGGTTGCCCGGCACCAGGACGATGGGCCGCCCCTGCGCCAGGGCCACGATGGCGGCCAGGCCCCGCTCGGGATGGCCCTCCCACAGGTCGCCGGCGCAGGCCAGCACGTCGAAGGGCGGGCGCGGCGGCGGGATCACGTCGAGGCGGCGGCGCTCGAGGTGCAGGTCGGAGATCGGAAAGAGGCGCATGGGGTCAGGAGATCGCGTTCGCCGCGCGCCATTCCGCGCGGGCCGCCCGGAGGATGTCGCCGGCCGAGTCCGCGTTGAGGATCGCGATGCCGGCGGCCGCGACGAGGTCGGGCCAGGGCGACAGGGTCAGGGCGGTGAGCAGGCCGGCGGCGATGATGGCGAGGTTGGCGTAGGCGTCGTTGCGGGCCGAGAGGTAGGCCGCCCGGGTCAGGCTGCCGCCGCCGTCGCGGTGGCGCGTCAGCATGGCGGCGCAGGCGAGGTTGACGGCCAGCGCCGCGAGGCCCGTGAGGGTCAGCGCCAGGGGGGCGGGCGGCGTCAGGTCCGAGAATTTCTGCCAGGCCGCGTAGGCGGTGGCGAGGCCCGGGATCACCAGGATGCCGGCCAGCACCATGCCGAGGCGGGCGCGGTTGCGTACGCTCCAGCCGATGCCGGCGAAGATGAGGAGGTTGATGGCCGCGTCCTCGAGGAAGTCGAGGCTGTCGGCGATGAGGGCGATGGAGCCGATGGCGAGCGCCACGGCGATCTCGATGCCGAAGAAGCCGAGGTTCAGACCCGCGACCCGGGCGACGACGGGGCGGAGCGCGGGGGCGGGCTGGGTCACGGTGCGGTCCTCGTAGCCGGCGCCTCATCGCCGATGCGTGCCGTCCTGTCGAGGGCGGACCCGTCGAGGGGGGCGGCCCGCGACCGGTTCAGCTCCCGCGGGAGATGCGCCGGTTGCGCACGTCCTTCAGGGCGCGCCGGTGCACGGCGGCCACGACCGGCGGCACCGGCTCGGGCCGGGGGACGCCCTTCATGCGGACCGAGGCCGACAGGGCCGGGTGGACCCGTGGGTCGTGCGGCAGGGCCGAACGGGCCGGCACGGTTTCCCACTGGCCCGCCACGGGCGCAGGCATCGCGGGCTGGCGCACCCTGCCCCGGTGGCCCTTGCGCGACCGCGGCTGTTTCGGCGTGTGGAAGGCGTCCACCGCGAAGGCGACCAGGGATGCCGCGAGGCAGCCGCAGGCCAGGCCGAGGATGTCGGGTCGCGCTCCCTCGCTCGTCATCAGGGCGACGAGGCCCGTGAGGGAGAGCGCCGCCCCGACATGGCGGGGCGCAAAAAGGTCTGGGTCGGCCATGCCGGGCAGTGTATGGCACGAGGGTTCACGAACCCGTGAAGACGGCCGTTCCATTTGTACCCAACGGCCGCTTGTGTACCCAACGCCTCTCGGGCCCCGGCCTCCCTCCGCGCGGCCGGAGACTGGATTTGGCCGCGCGCCTGTGCGAGGCGACAAAGGGATCTTCGGCGCGGCGAACGGGCGCGCCGTCAGCGCGGGCGATCCCCGCGTGCCACGAACGAGACGGGGGAACTGCCCATGATGCCCGAACTGCGCGTCCTGTATTTCGAGGACCTCGAAGTCGGCCTGTCCGAGACCCTCAACAAGGAGATCTCGTCCTCCGACGTGGTCGGCTTCGCCGAGATCACCGGCGACCGCAACCCGATCCACCTGTCCGAGCACTTCGCCGCCCGCACGCCGTTCGGCACCCGCATCGCCCACGGCCTCTACACCGCCGGCCTGATCTCGGCGGTGCTCGGCACCCGCCTGCCCGGCCCCGGCGCCATCTACATCAGCCAGACCCTGAATTTCCGCGCGCCCGTGCGCATCGGCGACACCGTGCAGGTGACCGTCGAGGTGGCCGAGCTCGTGCCCGAGCGCCGCCGCGCCCGCCTGAAGTGCACCTGCTCGGTCGCCGGCGAGATCGTCCTCGACGGCGAGGCCCTGGTGAAGGTCCCGACCAGGGCCGAGGCCGATCCCCTCGCCATCCGCATGGGCGGCCGTCCGCCGAGCGCCTGACCGGCGCTTGACCCCGATCCCCATCGACGATCCGGCCGACCCGCGTCTGGCGCCCTACACCGCCATGCGCGAGCGCGACCTCGTCGGCCGCGAGGGCCGCTTCATCGTCGAGGGCGAGGTCACCTTGCGGGTGATGCTCTCGGAGCGGGCGCGGTTCTCGCTGGAGTCGATTCTCCTGTCGCCGGAGCGCGTGGAGGGCCTGGCCGACATCCTCACGGCCCGGACCGAGCCGGTGCCGGTCTACGTCGCCGAGAAGGCCGTGATGAGCGCCATCGCGGGCTTTCCGATCCATCGCGGCGTCCTGGCTGCCGGTCTGCGCGGGGCGGAGGTTGCCCTCGCGGTGCCGCCCGCACCGGCGCCCGCCCTCGTCGTCGGCCTCGTCGGCCTGACCAACCACGACAATGTCGGCGGCCTGTTCCGCAATGCCGCCGCCTTCGGGGCCGACGGCGTGCTCCTCGACGCCGCCGCCTGCGACCCCCTCTACCGCAAGGCGATCCGGGTCTCGGCCGGCGCGGCGCTGACGGTGCCGTTCGCGCGCCTGCCCGACGGGGCGGCACTTCTCGCCTTCGCCGCGGCCCACGGCCTCGTCCCCCTGGCCCTAAGCCCCGCCGGACGCGAGACCCTGTCCGACCTCGCGCCCCCGCCGCGCGCCCTCCTGCTCCTCGGCACGGAAGGCCCCGGCCTGCCCCAGACCCTCATGGCCCAGGCCCGGACCGTGCGGATCGCCATGGCGCCGGATTTCGATTCCCTCAACGTCGCCACGGCCGGGGCCCTGGCCCTCCACCACCTCGCCGCGCACCGCCTGGGCTGACACGCGACAATCCGTGGCTCTTGCCCTCCCCGGTGCTACGCTCAAGATTGCACGGGTCCGTCCGGTACAGGGCGTCGCAGACTTCGGTTCAGGCCAGGGGGCCGCGATCCGGAACGTTGAGTGGGAGTTGTGAGCGTTGCTGCAGTCACGGGATGGCTTGCGGACCCTGTCCGGACGCCGGGTCATCATCGTCGGCGCCGGTCCCGGCGGCCTCGCCACCGCCCTGCTGCTGGCGCGCGCGGGCGTCCACGTCACGCTCCTGGAGAAGGACCCGGCGGTGGGCGGCCGGACCAAGACCGTCGAGGCGCCGGGCGGCTACCGCTTCGACATCGGGCCGACCTTCTTCCTCTATCCACAGATTCTCGCCGACATCTTCGAATCCTGCGGCGAGCGCCTCGAGGACCACGTCAAGCTCGAGCGCCTCGATCCGCAATACCACCTCGTCTTCGAGGAGAACGGCGGCATCTCGGGCACGATCCAGGCGACCAACGACATGGCGCGCCTGGAGGCGGAGGTCGCCCGCATCGCGCCGGACGACGCCAAGAACGTCCGGAAATTCTTTTCCGACAACCGGGTCAAGCTGAAGTTCTTCAAGCCGGTTCTGGAGCAGGCCTTCCACACCCTGCGCAGCATGGCCTCCCCGGCGATGATCGCCGCCCTGCCCCACCTCCATCCCGGGCGCAGCGTCGACAAGGACCTGCAGCGCTACTTCGCCGACCCGCGCGTGCGGCTCGCCTTCGCGTTCCAGACCAAATACCTCGGCATGTCGCCGTTCCGGTGCCCGAGCCTGTTCACCATCCTGTCGTTCCTCGAATACGAGCACGGGGTCTATCACCCCGTCGGCGGCTGCGGCGCCGTCTCGGAGGCCATGGCCGGCCTGGCCCGGCGCATGGGCGTCGATATCCGCCTCGGCGCGAGCGTCGACCGGGTGCTGTTCGAGGGGAAAAAGGCCACCGGCGTCGTCTGCGGCGGAGAGACGATCCATGCCGACGCGGTGGTGATCAACGGCGATTTCGCCAAGGTGATCAAGGATCTGGTACCCCAGACCCACCGCCCGCGCTGGCGCGACGCCAAGATCGCCAAGGCGCGCCTCTCGTGCTCGACCTTCATGCTCTATCTCGGGATCGAGGGCCCGGCGCCGGAGGCCCTCGGCCATCACACCATCCTGTTGTCGGAGGATTACGCCCGCAACATCCGCGAGATCACCGGCGGCACCCTGCCGATGCAGCCCTCGCTCTACGTCCAGCATGCCGGCTTCACCGATGGCGGCATGGCGCCGCCCGGCCATACCAGCCTCTACGTCCTCGTGCCGGTCCCCAACCTCAAGGCCGACATCGACTGGGCGACCACGCGGGCGACCTATCGCCGCCTCGTCCTCGACCGCCTGAAGATCTTGGGCCTCGGGGACATCGAGGAGCGCATCCGTTACGAGCGCATCGTCGATCCGACGGAGTGGCGCGACGATTTCTTCGTCCACGAGGGCGCCACCTTCAACCTCGCCCACGACCTCATGCAGATGCTCTACTTCCGCCCGCACAACCGCTTCGGGCCGGGGCTCTACCTCGTCGGCGGCGGCACCCATCCGGGCTCGGGCCTGCCGGTGATCTACGAGGGCGCCCGCATCACCGCCCGCCTGCTCATCGAAGAGCTGTCGGCGGGCCGCGTCGGCGCCGAGGCCGCCGGCGTGCCGACCACGGCGCCCCTCGCCACCTCCGGCGACGCCGCGTGATTTCTTTCCTGACCGACAGCTTCGACCGTCGGCACGTGTCCCCTTGCCATGGGGCAGGGCTCGGGTCCTCCTGTTCATCGGCTTTCGTCGTCACCCATCTCGCGGGCAGCACGGGTCCCCTCTCCTGGAAGGAGAGGGACAGGGTGAGGTGTGCGAAGTCTCCGGAGAGTCCACGACCCTCACCCCAACCCTCTCCCAAACAGGGGAGGGGGCCCGTCGCGGGTGTTCGAAGCCTCTTGGGTCCTGTTCGAGCGCCGAGAGAACCCATCTGCGATCGCCCTGCCTTCCAAGAAAGGGGGCCGGTCGTCGCTGCCCGATCCGCAGCGATCGAACACGTTCGGTCCGTTGCACGCGCCCTTCGGGTTGCGGCCTGTCTGGTAGCTTTTTTCTCGGCCGGTCCCGCCGTCGCGGCCACCGTGGCGGTGACCGTGGACGGGATCGAACCCGTGCCGTCCACCCTCTACGTCGCCCTGTGCCAGGGCGGCCTGTCGGAGGCCGAGTGCCGGATCGGCCAGGATGCGCCCGTGCGCGGCCCGAGCCAGCGCGTGGTGTTCGAGGATGTCGCGCCCGGCACCTACGCGGTGGCGGCCTTTCAGGATCAGAACGGCAACCGCCGCCTCGACCGCACCGGCCTCGGCCTGCCCACCGAGCCCTACGGCTTCTCCGGCCCGTCCGAGCGCACGGCCCGGCCGGACTTCGCCCGCGCCCAGGTCGCCGTGCGCGAGCCCGGACTGGCGTTGCGCCTGCGCCTGACCCGCGCCCTGCCCCATGGCAAGGGGACACGTGCCGACGGTCGAAGCTGTCGGTCAGGAAAGAAATCACGCGGCGTCGCCGGAGGTGGCGAGGGGCGCCGTGGTCGGCAC
>NZ_VRUZ01000091.1:0-16064 GCF_008039485.1 Methylobacterium sp. WL69
GTGCGCGGCTTCTGCGGAGGCAGCAGCGGGGCGATCTGCTCCCACTGTGCATCGGTCAGTTCGTAGCGTCGCATCCCGATCACATGGGGGCGATCCCCAAACCTGTGAACCCTTTGCAGAGACGCCCTAGGGGGCGGGATCGAAGCCTCGGTGGCACGGTGAAGGACCGGGATGGATGGCTTTCGGTTTGTCCGCTTCGGGACGTGGAACTCCTCGAAAGCCATTCGCAACAGTCGTTCGCCGGGCGCGTGAAACCGTCACTTCCCGAGCGGCACACCCTTCGTGGTGAACCGCGGCGCGCCCGGATGGCGCCCAGGTCGCGGCTGGCCATGCCCCTTGCCCGCGCCTGAACCCGTTCCCGGCGGCTGCGAGAACGGAATGAGCTGGTCCGGCCTCGGGCCGATGAGATCGGCGCGGCCCATGGCCCGCAGCGCCTCGCGCAGCAGGGGCCAGTTCTCGGGGTCGTGGTAGCGCAGGAACGCCTTGTGCAGGCGGCGCTGCCGCATCCCCTTGATCGCGTCGACGGGCTCGCTGCCGCCGCGCCGCACGCCCTGCAGGGGATTGATCTCGGTGTGATACATGGTCGTGGCCGTCGCCATGGGCGAGGGCAGGAACGTCTGGACCTGATCGGCGCGGTAGTCGTTCTTCTTCAGCCAGACGGCGAGGTTCATCATGTCCTCGTCGGTGGTCCCCGGATGCGCCGCGATGAAGTACGGAATCAGGTAGTATTTCTTGCCGGCCTTCTTGGCGGCGGCGTCGAACATCTCCTTGAAGCGGTCGTAGGTGCCGATGCCCGGCTTCATCATTAGGTCGAGGGGGCCGCGCTCCGTGTGCTCCGGCGCGATCTTGAGGCGGCCGCCGACGTGGTGGGTCACGAGTTCCTCGACATATTCGGGGCTTCGGACCGCGAGGTCGTAGCGCACGCCGGAGGCGACCATCACCTTCTTGACGCCCTCCACCTCGCGGACCTTGCGATAGAGCCGGATCAGGTCGTCGTGCGAGGTGTTCAGGTTCGGGCAGATGTCCGGAAAGACGCAGGACGGCAGGCGGCACGCCGCCTCGATCTTCGGGTCCTTGCACGCCATCCGGTACATGTTGGCGGTGGGTCCGCCGACATCCGAGATCACGCCCGTGAAACCCGGCGTCTTGTCGCGGATCAGCTCGATCTCGCGCAGGATCGAGCCTTCCGAGCGGTTCTGGATGACGCGGCCCTCGTGCTCGGTGATAGAGCAGAAGGTGCAGCCGCCAAAGCAGCCGCGCATGATCGTCACCGAGAACTTGATCATATCCCAGGCGGGGATCTTGGCGTCGCCGTAGGCGGGATGGGGCGCGCGGGCGTAGGGCAGGTCGTAGACCGAATCCATTTCCTCGCTGGTGAGCGGGATCGGCGGCGGGTTCAGCCACAGGTCGCGGTCGCCGTGGCGCTGGACCAGGGGGCGGGCGTTGCCGGGGTTGGCCTCCCGGTGCAGCACCCGCGAGGCGCGGGCATAGGCCTCCTTGTCGTCCTTGACCTCGTCGTAGGCGGGGAGCCGGATCACGGTGTCGCCGGGGCGGCGCATGGCGGCCTCGTCGGCCGAGTCGAGATCGTCGGCGGGCAGCTCGGTGTAGTGTTCGGGCACGCGGCGGAACAGGGCGACGCCCCGGACGGAATCGAGCTCGTGCGGCGCCGCGCCGGCCGCGAGGCGGTTCGCCACCTCGACCACGGCGCGCTCGGCATTGCCGTAGAGGAGCAGATCGGCCTTGGCGTCCGCCAGGATCGAGCGGCGCACCTTGTCGGACCAGTAATCGTAGTGGGCGATGCGGCGGAGCGACGCCTCGATGCCGCCGAGGATGATCGGCACGTCCTTGTAGGCCTCGCGGCAGCGCTGCGTGTAGACGATGGTCGACCGGTCCGGGCGGGCGCCGCCTTCCCCGCCCGCCGTGTAGGCGTCGTCGCTGCGCAGGCGCCGGTCCGCCGTGTAGCGGTTCACCATCGAATCGAGATTGCCGCCGGTGACGCCGAAGAACAGCGTCGGCCGGCCGAGCGCCTTGAACGGCTCCGCCGATTGCCAGTCGGGCTGCGCGATGATGCCGACCCGGAAGCCCTGCGCTTCGAGCAGCCGGCCGATGATGGCCATGCCGAAGCTCGGATGATCGACATAGGCGTCGCCCGTCACCAGGACGATGTCGCAGGAATCCCACCCGAGCCTGTCCATCTCGGCGCGGCTCATGGGCAGGAACGGCGCCGCCTTCCCGGGACGCGGCGGCTTGCAGGCGAGGGGCTTGCAGGCGGGGGGAGCCACGGATCGGCTCGCGGAATCTTGGAGATGGGAAGCTTGGAGGTCCATGGGGGCTGTCCATAGACCGCCCAGGCCGCGAGCTCAACGAAGAGCGGGGTGGCCGGGAGCCGCGACCTCACCCCAGCGGCTGAGACCGGCTTTCGGTCAGCAGCGGTGTCTGTTTCACGTACCCTCACGGATGTCGGGGGCGGATGCTCGAACGGCGAGGTCGGGTCGGCTCCGGACAGGACCCAGCGTCAGCTCACAATCCCGACGCCCTCCCCGAAACCCGCCTAACCGTCCCCGCCCGCGGATGGGCGGCGTCGAACGCGTCCATGAGGCGGGCGGCGTCGACCTTGGTGTAGAGCTGGGTCGTCGACAGGGAGGCATGTCCCAAAAGCTCCTGGATCGCCCGCAGCTCGCCCTGGCGGCCGAGCAGATGGGTGGCGAAGGAGTGGCGCAGGGCATGCGGCGTCGCGCTCGGCGGCAGGCCCAGGGCGCCGCGCATGGACGCGACGGCGTACTGGATGATCCGGGGCGAGAGCGGGCCACCCTTGGCGCCGACGAAGAGCGGTCCCTCCGGGTCGAGGCTGTAGGGGCAGGCGGCGCGGTAGGCCGCCACGGCCTGCTGGACGGCGGGCAGCACCGGCACCATCCGCATCTTGTCGCCCTTGCCGGTGACGGTGATGGACTCCGTGCCCGGCCCGGGCGCGTCCCTGGCGGCGAGGCCCAGCGCCTCGGAGATGCGGAGCCCCGAGCCGTAGAGCAGCGCGATCACCGCCGCGTCGCGGGCGATGATCCAGGGCTCGCGATCCTCGCCGTCGCGCAGGGCCGTGCCGGTCATGGCCTTCGCCGCGGGGATGGGGATCGGCCGGGGCAGGCGGCGCTCCACCTTGGGCGAGCGCACGGCGCCCAGCGCCGCCACGGTGCCGTGGCCCTCGCGGGCGAGGTGCCGGGCGAACGAGCGCAGGCCGGCGAGCTGGCGCATGAGCGAGCGCCCGCCGATGCCCTCGGCCCGGCGGGCGGCGAGGAACCCGCGCAGGTCGCGGGGCTTCAGGGCGACGAGGCCGGGAATGTCGGGGCGGCCGTGCCGGGCCTGGCGGTGGGCGAGGAACTGACGCAGGTCGCGGGCATAGGCTTCCGCCGTGTTGCCGGCCATCCGGCGCTCGCGCAGCAATTCGTCCTGCCAGGTGCCGAACGCGGTTTGAAGGGCGGCGTCGCCGGGGAACGCCAAGGTGTCCGGGACGGTCGAGGCGTCGGGGACGGCGTCCGGCGGGGGCGGCGTGGGCTGGAGCATCGGCGCGGCCATCCTGAGCGTTGGCCGCCCACTCAACGCGCTCTTGGTTGAGGCTCCGTTCACGGGCGCGGTGCGACGCCGCCCTTTCCGCCATGGGGCCGGCCGCCTATCTCGGCCCTAACCCCCGCCCTCCACATCGGACCCCCATGACCCCGACGCGCATCGTCTGCATCCGCCACGGCGAATCGACCTTTAACGCCGCCCACCGCCTCACGGGGCGCGACCCCGGCCACATCGATGCCCGCCTGACCGAGCGGGGGCAGGCCCAGGTCGCGGCCGCCCGGGCCGACCTCCACGACATCGCCTTCGACCTCGTGGTGACCTCGCCCCTGACCCGGGCGATCCAGACCACCAAGGGGATCTTTTCGGGCCATCCGGCCGAGCCGAAAATCCTCGTCGAGGTGCTGCACCGGGAGTGCCAGGAGAGCAGCTGCGACATGGGCCGCGCCGCCTCCGTGCTCGCCGCCGAGTTCCCCGACGTCGCCGTCGATCACCTGCCCGAGATCTGGTGGCACGAAGGCGGCGAGCCCGATGCCGACGGCATCCACGTCGAGCCCCGCACCCTGTTCGACGGCCGCGTCGCGGCGTTTCGCGACTGGCTCGCGGCGCGGCCCGAGGGCACCATCGCGGTGGTCGGCCACGGCACGTTCTTCTACCACCTCACCGGCGTGTGGCTCGACAACTGCGAGACCGTCGAACTCGACCTCGGCACCGACCGGATCACCCGGCGGGCCTGATTCAGCCGCCCGAACCGAAGGCGAGGCCGGTGAGCATGGCCACGCCGAGCACCAGCACGAAGGCGCCGGCCACGAGTTCGAGGCCGGCCACCGCCCGCGTGCCCGCCGTGCCCCGACCGCCGGCCAGGCGCAGGGCGAGGGCCTTGGCGAAGACGGCGACGCTCGCCAGCACGCCCGTGGTCAGGGCGGTACCCAGCGCCATGGCGAAGGTGGCGGCGATGCCGGCCCAGAGCATGTGCTGGGACACGGAGAAGACGAGGATGAGGACCGCCCCGGCGCAGGGGCGCGAGCCGGCGGCCAGCACCACCCCGGCCCGCTCGCGCCACGTGCCGAGGCGGGCCAGGGCCGCGCCGTCGGTGAGGTGGACGTGGCCGCAACCGGGGCCACACGCGGCCATATCGCCACCGAGGGCGGCGAGGCGTCCGGCCTTGCGCCAGGTCACGGCGAGGCCGAGGGCCGCCACCAGGGCGAAGCTCGCGGTCTCGATGAGCGTGCCGGCCCGGGTCATGCCGGCGGCGGTGGCGTTGAGGAGCAGGCTGCCGATGCCGACGATGGCCACGGCCACCACGGCCTGCAGCAGGGCTGCGGCGAAGCTGAGGGAGAAGCCGCGGGCGAGGGCGCGTTCCCCGGCGACGATGTAGCCGGCGATGACCGCCTTGCCGTGGCCGGGGCCGGCGGCGTGGAACACCCCGTAGCTGAAGCCCAGCAGCATCATCGGCCCCCAGGCGCCGCCGGCCTTGATGCCCTGGAGCGCGCCCTGGAGGCTGCGGGAAAAACTCGCCTGGAGGGCCAGGACCCAGCCGCCGAGGCCGGTGGCCGAGGGCGCCGCCTCGCGAAAGCCGATGCCGAACGGCGAGCGCGGCGGCGGGGCGGCCACGTCCGGTCCGAGGACGAGCATGAGGCCGGTGAGGAGGAGCGCGGCCAGGGCCGTCGCGCCGGCGGCCAGGATCAGGCGCCGGCCGAGGAGCCCCGGCGGCGGTGCCGCCACGGCGGCGCCTACGGACACGCGACGATGATCCGGTTGGCGAACTGGCTGCCGTAATTCGCCGAGGCGGTCAGCGCCTCGAAGAACGCCTCCGACAGGCCGGGCTTGGCGTCGGCGGTCTTGCCATCGGGCGTCCTGCCATCGGCCGTCTTGCCCGCGTCCGGCTTCGGCCGGGTCAGGGAGGCGGCGCAGCCAGCGGGCGCGCCCGTGAGGCGGGCGGCGTCGGCCTCGTCGGACAGCCCGAAGGCGACGAAGTAGGTCGGATCGTACACCTCCACGGCCGTCACGCCGCGCCCCTGCGCCACGGGCGCCTTGAGGGGCAGCAGGAAGGTGAGGGTGAGCTTACCGTCCGCCATGGCCATGCGCGGCTCGGTGGGATCGGCGAAGAGCTGCTCCTTGCCCGCGACCTTGAGCTTGGTGAAGTAGCCGAACTCGGCCAGATTCGCGGTGTTCTCGCGGGCCAGGGACGAGAGTTCGTCGGGGGAGAACACGCCGTCGCCGTTGGTGTCGAGGCCCTGGACCACGAAGGCCGAGTAGGAGGCGTCGAAGGTCCAGGCGTTGCGGATGCCGGTGACGCGCCCGCCCTCGCCGTAGGCGATCTCGGCCTTGGTCGTGACCCAGACGTGGGGATGCGCCTCGGCCGGACGGGCGAGGGCCGCACCCGCGGCCAGGGCGGCGAGACCGGTCAGGAAGCGTTTGGGCAGAGCGGTCGGCATGGCACGGGACGCTCGCGGGTCGTGGTGAAGAAAGCGTAAACGACGCCCTTCGCCAAGTTGGGCTTTGCCGAGCGTGGGCCGGCCTCATCCATTCCGGTTCAGTGGGGCGAAAGCGAGGCGTCGCGGTCCTCGGCCCCGGCGCGTCGTCCGTCGACGGCCGCTCAATCCCGCCGGGTCAGGGCGGCGATCTCGGCTTCCTCGGCGGCGCTGAGGCCCTGCGGCGCGGGCCCGGCGCGGCGGCGGGACAGGCGCCACAGGCCGAAGATCCCGAGGCCGAGGGCGGCCAGCGGCGTCAGCCACAGGAGCAGGGTGTGGGCGGCGAAGACCGGGCGCAGGAGCACGTACTCGCCGTAGCGCCCGACCACGTAGGATTCGACCTGGGGGTCGGTGTCGCCGGCCTGGAGGCGCTCGCGGACGATGACGCGCAGGTCCCGGGCCAGGGGCGCGTCGGAATCGTCGATGGACTGGTTCTGGCACACGAGGCAGCGCAGGCCCGCGGAGATCTCCCGCGCCCGCGCCTCCATGGCCGGATTCTTCAGCACCTCGTCGGGCTGCACCGCGCGCGCCCCGCCGAAGGGGACAACGACGCCCCCGGCGGAGCCGAGGGCCAGCAGCAGGGCGAGGGCGAGGCGGGGGGCGGTCATTCCGCCGCCGCCATGCCGGCGGGCAGGGGCTTCGTCCGGGCCTTGGCCGGGGCGCCGACCCGCATGCGCCGGTCGGTGAGCGAGACCGCGCCGCCGAGCGCCATCACCACGGCGCCGAGCCAGATCAGCAGCACCAGGGGCTTCGAGTAGAGGCGCAGGCCGATGGCCCCCTCGGGCATCACCTCGCCGAGGCTCGCATAGACCTGGCTGACGCCGACGGTGAGCAGGCCGGATTCCGTCACCGTCATCTTGCGGCTCGGGTAGAACCGCTTGCCCGTCTCCACGGTGCCGATCATGTCGCCGGCGGTGTTGCGGATGGTGAGGAAGGCCGTGGTCTCGGAATAGTTCTCGCCCATGCGCGGGCCGACCCGGTCGAGGGTGGCGACGTAGGGGCCCGAGGTCAGGGACTCGCCGGGTTTCAGGGTCTTCAGCCCCTCCGTCGCCCAGCCCTGGGCGGCGATGCCGAGGACCACCACGCCGACGCCCGCATGGGCGAGCGCCGTGCCCCAGGCCGAGCGCGGCAGGCCGATGGCCCGGCGCCAGACCACGGAGGCCTTGCGGGTCCGGCTGGCGCCGTAGCCCCGCGCCCGCGAGACGATCTCCAGGACGGAGCCGATGACGAGGTAGGCGCCGAGGCCGATGCCGACGGGGGCCATCATCGGGCCGCCCCAGGTGTAGGCGAGGGTGGCCAGGCCCACCACCAGGGCGAAGGCGAGGGCCGCGAACAGGCGCTGGGCGGCGGCGTGCACGTCGCCGCGCTTCCACGCCAGGGTCTGGCCGAAGGGCACGATGAGCAGCAGCGGGATCGCCAGGGGGATGAAGGTGTAGTTGAAGAACGGCGGACCCACGGAGATCTTCTCCGCCGTGAGCATTTCCAGGAGCAGCGGATAGAGGGTGCCGACGAACACCGTGGCGCAGGCGGCGGCGAGGAACAGGTTGTTCATGACGAGCGCCCCCTCGCGGGAGATCGGCGCGAACAGCCCGCCCTGGCGCAGCATCGGCGCGCGCCACGCGAACAGGGTCAGGGAGCCGCCGATGAACAGGATCAGGATCGCCAGGATGAAGATGCCGCGCGTCGGGTCGGTGGCGAAGGAATGCACCGAGGTGAGCACGCCGGACCGCACGATGAAGGTGCCGAGCAGGGAGAGCGAGAAGGTCAGGATGGCGAGCAGCACCGTCCAGACCTTGAGGGCGTCGCGCTTCTCCATCACCACGGTGGAGTGCAGCAGCGCCGTGCCGGCGAGCCACGGCATCAGGGAGGCGTTCTCGACGGGGTCCCAGAACCACCAGCCGCCCCAGCCGAGCTCGTAATAGGCCCAGTACGAGCCCATGGCGATGCCGAGGGTCAGGAAGCTCCAGGCGGTGAGGGTCCACGGCCGCACGGCCCGGGCCCAGACGGCGTCGATGCGCCCGTCGATGAGGGCCGCGATGGCGAACGCGAAGGTGATGGAGAACCCGACATAGCCGACGTAGAGGAGCGGCGGGTGGATCGCGAGGCCGAAATCCTGCAGCAGCGGGTTGAGGTCGTTGCCCTCGGGCGGGGCCGGGCTGACGCGGGCGAACGGGTTCGAGGTCGTGATGATGAACAGCACGAATACGAAGGTGATCAGGCCCTGCACCGCGAGGGTGTTGGCCCTCAGCGTCGGCGGCACGGAGTCCCGCGCCACGGCCACCAGGGCCCCGAACAGGGCGAGGATGAGGATCCAGAGGAGCATCGAGCCCTCGTGGTTCCCCCACACGCCGGACAGCTTGTAGAGGAAGGGCTTCGCGGTATGCGAGTTCTCGACCACGTTCTGGACCGAGAAGTCCGAGGTGGCGTGGGCGTAGGTCAGCGCCCCGAAGCTGAACAGGATGCAGGCGAAGGTGCCCAGAGCCGCCGGCGTCGCCACGGCGCGCAGGGCCCGGTCGCCCGAGCGGGCGGCCCAGACCGGCATCACCGCCTGGACGAGGGAGAGGGCGAGCGCCAGGGCGAGGGCGAAGTGGCCGACTTCGATCAGCACGGGGTGGCGTCCTTCCGGAAAAATTCTTGGCGGGACAGTCTCGGCATCATCGCTCGCTGCGCTGTCCGAGCGTCTTGTCCGTGAGGGCCGTGCTGGCGTCGGCGGGCTTGGCCGGGTTGGGCTTGTCGACCATGCCCTTGCCCTCCTGCCAGCGCCCCTGCGCCTTGAGGGCGTCGGCGACCTCGCGGGGCATGTAGGATTCGTCGTGCTTGGCCAGCACCGTGTCGGCGCGGAACAGGCCGCCCGGCTCGAGGCGGCCCTCCGCCACGATGCCCTGGCCCTCGCGGAACAGGTCGGGCAGCAGGCCGCGATACGCCACCGTCACGGTGGCGTTGGTGTCGGTCACGGCGAACTCCACGGTCTGGTCCGGTCCGCGCTGGAGCGATCCGTCCTTGACGAGGCCGCCGAGGCGGAACCGCGTGCCGGGCGCCACGCCCTGGGCGGCGACCTCCGTCGGCGAGCGGAAGAACACGATCGACCCGCTCATGGCCGACAGGATCAGGCCCAGCGCCAGGGCCAGCACGGCGCCGCAGGCACTGATGAGGATGAGGCGGCGGCTCTTGCGGGTCACGCGGGTTGTCCCGTCTCGGTTGGGGCGTCACGGGCGCCGGCGGCGGGCTTTTCCGTCGCCGGCGGACGTGATCGTCTCTGGAATGAGCGTAAGGAACGGTGTCGGACGCTCCGCCGCCCGGGTCAAGGTCGGCGGCCGGGACCGATTGTCAGGGGCAAACCCGATTCAGCGGCGGTCCGGGGTCGGGACGCCCTTCGATCAGGGCCTGGGCTGGGCGTTCAGCCCGAGTTCGCGCCCGAGTTCGTCGAGGCGCTCCTTCGCCTGGGGCTCGGGGCTCTGGGCCATCCGCGCCCGGTCGAGGGCCTGGAGCGCCTGGGTGCGCTCGCCCAGCACCGCGTAGGAGCGCACGAGGCGCAGCCAGTCGTCGATGGTCCCGCCCTTGGCGGCCAGGCGCCGGTCGAGCCCCGCGACCATGCCGCGGATGGCCGCATCGCGCTCCGCCGCCGGCATGGCCTTCACGGCGGCCACCGCCGCCTCGGTGCCGGCCTGACCCGCATCCTTCGCGGCCTCGCCCGGACCGGACTTGACGGCATCGGACTTGGCCGCATCGGACTTGGCAGCATCGGACTTTTCGCCCTCCGCCTTGCCCGCCCCGTCGGGCCGTGGACCGGCCTCCTTGGACAGGCCGAATTCCCCGGCCAGGGCGTCGAGGCCCTGGAGCGCCGTCGCGTCGGACGCCAGGGCCGTGCGCGCCCGGACCACGGCCCCGGCGGCCCCGTCGCGGTCCCCGAGCACGGCGAGGGAGCGCACGAGGCGCAGCCATTCGTCCGCCGTGCCGCCCTTCTCGGACAGACGCTGGTCGAGGCCGGCGACCATGCTGCGGATGGCGGCGTTCCGGCCCTCCGGCGGCATCGCCTGGAGGGACGCGGCCGCGCCCGCCTCCGGCGCCGCGCCCGTGCCGGGCCGTGCGGCCTCGGGCTTCGGGGGGGCCTCGCCCTTCAGGCGGGCGAGGTTGTCGCGAACCACCGGGAGCCACGGCGCGTCGGCGGGCGCCGTCTCGGCGAGGGCGGTGAGGCGCTGGATCGCCAGGGGAATGTCGCCGTCGAGCTCGGCCGCGCGGGCGAGGTAGAACCGCGGCTTGGCCGCCGTGCCGTCGAGGGCGACGGCGCGCTCGAACAGGGTCTTGGCCTGGGGCGAGATCACGCCGTTGTTGCCGGCGATGAGGGCCTCGCCCCAGTCGGACAGGCGCTGCGGGGTCTCGCCGAGGGTGCGCGCGACGGCCTCGTAGGCATGCGCCGCGTCGTCGAACCGGCCCATCCGCATGTAGACGGGGGCGAGCACCGCCCAGCCGCGCCCGTCCGTGGGATTGCTGGCGAGGCGCGCCTCGATCTGCCCGATGGCGTTGAGCAGGTCCTGGCCGCCGGTCTCGGCCGCCTGCCGCTCGGCGGCGCCCTGGGCCGGCATGTGCGGCGAGCCGTAGAGCCCGTAGGCGATGAGGGCCACGAGGGGAATGGTCGAGAGGGCGAAGGCGGAGGCGGCGCGGCGCTGGCGCAGGGCCGGCTCGGCCATGCCGGGGGAGACGGGCACGCCGGCGCGGTTGGCCCGCAGCAGGCGCCGGCCGGCTTCCGTGCGGGCGGCCTCGGCCTCGGGCGGGGCGATGAGGCCGCGCGCCAGATCCCGCTCGATCTCGCGCAGCTGGTCCTCGTAGAACCCCGTCTCGGTGTCCAGGGTGCCGGCCGCCGGCGCCGGAGTGGCCCGACGCGACATCGGCCAGAGCAGGGCGAGCACCGCCGCGCCGGTCATGAATGCCAGAATGAACCAGAGTGCCGTCATCACGCCTCGAGATACTGTGCGCCCGCATGTAAGGCCACGCTCCGGCTCCTACGATGCGGACTTCCGGTGACACGGTGTCACGCGAAGGACGGCGCGCGACCGACCTTAACCGTGTGAAGCGGACTGGCAAATGGCAGCCGGGGCGGGATTCACCCTAAGCAGGTTTCGCAGAAGTGGTCCCCGGTTCTGCGATAAAAACCCGCGACACATCAAAACCTAAGCCGGGTGAAGCGTTGGCTTGCCAACGCGAACCTGTTCAGGCGTGCGGCGCGGCGCCGGCCGGCGCATCGCCCGGGACCTCGATCACCGCGCGAAGTCCGCCGAGGCTCGCCGCCTCCAGGCGGAACCGGCCGCGATAGAGGGCGGCGAGATCGGCGACGATGGAGAGGCCGAGGCCGGAGCCCGGCTTGGTCTCGTCGAGGCGGCGGCCCCGACCGAGGACGGCGGCGCGGTCCTCGGGGGCGAGGCCCGGCCCGTCATCCTCGATGGAGACCAGGAGGTGGGGATAATCGTCCTCCGCCACCGCCTCGGCCCGGATCGAGACCCGGCCGGCGGCCCATTTCGAGGCGTTGTCGACGAGGTTGCCGATCATCTCCTCGAAGTCCTGGCGCTCGCCGCGAAAGCGCAGTCCCGGCGGCACGTGGACGGCGTAGGCGATGTCCTTATCGCGATAGATCTTGCCGAAGGTCCGGACCAGCCCGGCCAGCGCCGGCTCGACCTCCGTGGAGGTGCCGAGGGTTCCGGCGAGTGCGGCCGCCCGCGCCCGGTCGAGGTGATAGTTCACCTGATCGCGCATCACGGCGGCCTGCTCGCGGATCTTGGCGGAGAGGTCGCCGGGGGCGTCGGCCGCGCCGACCTCGTTGACGATGATCGAGAGCGGCGTCTTCAGGGCGTGGGCGAGGTTGCCGACCTGGGTGCGGGCGCGCTCCAGGATCTCGCGGTTGGTCTCGATGAGCAGGTTCACCTCGCCGGCGAGGGGCGCGATGTCGCGCGGGTACTCGCCGGTGATGCGGTCGGATTCGCCCCGGCGGATGGCGCCGAGCGCGTTGCGGAGCTTGGCCAGCGGCGCCAGGCCGAAGCGGATCTGCAGCAGGGTGGTGAGCGCCAGCGACAGGCCGAGCAGCCCGAAGGTCACCATCAGGGAGAAGCGGAAGCGCCCGACATCGTTGGCGATCTCGTCGGCCGGGCCGGCGACGCGCACGGTGTAGCGCCCCTCCTCGCCGAGATCGACGTCGCGCTCGATGATCCGCAAGGGCCGCTCGTCCTGGGCCCGGCCGTAGCCCTGGCGGATCTGGCCGACCCCCGCCTGGGTGTCGGGCGTGCTGGCGGGTTTCAGCGGCACGCCGACGAGGGAGCGCGAGGTCCGCAGGTCGCGGGGCTTCGCGTCGGGCCGCCCGATCTGCCAGTACCAGCCCGACAGGGGCAGGTCGAAGCGCGGATCGCTCAAGGTGAAGGACCGGCTCTCGGGATCGTTGGGCGAGACGAGGTCGGTGGCGAGGTTGTTGGCGTAGACGAGCAGGCGGCTGTCGAAGGCCCGCTCGGTGTTTTCGCGATACAGCGTGGTGAGGATGCCGGCGGCGATGAGCAGGATCGCCGAACTCGCCAGCAGGGCGGAGGTGGCGAGACGCACGGCGATGGAGCCCCGGCGCAGGGGAAGCCAGGCGGGAAACGGGCTCATGCGGAGAAGAGGCTCATGCGGGGGCGAAGTTCATGCGGGTCCCGTCGTGGGGTCTGGTCACCGCGCGCGACGGTTGAAAGGTTACGCGTTCCGTCTGTACATCATCCGAACGGAGATTCGACGATGAGCCTCGACATCCACGATCCCGAGACGGAGCAGCTGGTCCGGACCCTGGCCGCGCGCAGGGGCCTTTCCGCCGATGAGGCGATCAAGCTCGCCGTCGGCAACGAACTGCAGCGCGAGGACGGGACGCTGAGCCTGTGGGAGCGGATTCGGCCGATCCAGGAGCGCGTTCTCTCCCGCCCGGCGACGGGGCTCGACGCCGACAAGGCGTTCTACGACGGTCTCGCCGTGACATGTCTGACCGTGTTGCCGGACGATGCAAACACGATCCATGGTGGTTACGACACCAGACCGGACTCGGGCGCAGCGGAAAACAGACGGCTATCCCACCAGCACGGCTGATGGTCCCCCACGGTGATCTTCGAAAAATCCGGATGCTCCGGGTTGATGAGGATGTTCTGGCTCACCCGTGCGACCACGCTCGGGACGAACAGCAACAGCGACCGGCGTGACCTGTGCCAAGCCTCGCCGAAGGCCTTGGACGCGAGGCAATCCGGATGATCCCAACCCGGCACCGCAGGTTGCGCCAGCACTTCGTACGTGAGACCCGCTGACAGCAGGATCTCGACGTAGTGCTGGTTCGGCGGCAACTGGCCACTGCCATGCACGAGCTTTTCGAGCATGGAGGTCGCGTAATCGGCCGCCGCATAGATCATTGGGCTCGCGGGCGTGTTCCAGCGGCCCGGAAAGAGGCGCGAGCCCGTCGCGTCGAAGATCTTGTGATCTCCATCGGGATCTCCGATCCGATAGGCTTTCCGCGCCTGGGCGAGGGTCTGCCCCTTCACGCCGCGGAGCCATACTTCAACTGGCCGAGAACAGCCTCCACGCGCGGTCCACCGAACTCGGATTCAAGGACGATATCGAGGGGCGGGCGGTTTTCGAGAAGGGCATGAGCCCGGTGCAGGAAGTCGCGGGCGGCGGCGTCCGTCTTCCAGACGTCGCGCGCCATCGCCCACACCCTGGCGAGGCGCACCACCTTTGCGCCTTCCTGCGCGGTCAGCTTGCCCCTCGCCTCCGCACGGCGCCGGTTGAGGGTGGCGCGCGCGACGAGATTGAATGCGAAGGCGCGGTCGTCGGGAGCGACGGCGGACGCCAATCGGTCGACCGATGCAATCGGCAAGCCCGCGACGATCTGAGCGATGACGGACGCTTCCGTTGTCTCCCCGAAACCCGCTCGTTCGAAGCCGAGAACGTCGGCGACGGCTGCTCCACTGGCCATACTGGGCTCCTGTCTCATCTGAGACAGACATGAGGCTCATATGAGCCGAGCACAAGCCGCCGTGCCTCACACCCGCGGCGGCGGCTGCGTCGGGTCGACGAGATAGCCCAACCCCCGCACGGTCTGGATCAGGTCCACGGCGAGCTTCTTGCGCAGGCGCCCGACGAACACCTCGATGGTGTTGGAATCGCGGTCGAAATCCTGGTCGTAGAGGTGCTCGGTGAGTTCGGCGCGCGACACCACCCGGCCGGTATGGTGCATGAGGTAGGACAGCAGCCGGTACTCGTGGCTCGTGAGCTTGACGGGGTTGCCGTCGACGAACACCCGCCCCGAGCGGGTGTCGAGGACCACGGGGCCGCAGGCGATCTGGCTCGTGGCATGGCCGGCGGCGCGCCGCAGGAGGGCGCGCACGCGGGCGAGCAACTCTTCCATGTGGAACGGCTTGGTCACGTAGTCGTCGGCGCCGGCGTCGAAGCCGTCGACCTTGTCCGACCAGCGGTCGCGGGCGGTGAGGATGATGACGGGCGTCTTGATGCCGGCCCGGCGCCACTTCTGCAGCACGCTGACCCCGTCGGCCTTGGGCAGGCCCATGTCGAGGATGATGGCGTCGTAGGGCTCGCTCTCGCCGAGGTAGCCGCCCTCCTCGCCGTCGAAGGCCTTGTCGGCGACGTAGCCGGCCTCCTCCAGGGCGCTGACCACCTGCCGGTTGATGTCCCGGTCATCCTCGACGACGAGCAGACGCACGGTCCCGTACTCCTCTAATGCGATGGGTTCAGGGGCCGCTGATCTCGCCCGTGGTGGCATCGACCATGACGTGGACGAACTGCCCGTCCCGGCGCAAGGCCGTGAGCAGATAGACCAGGACGTCGTCGTGCCGGCACAGGCGCGCCCGCTGGATCTCGGCGCGGGGGATGACCTTGCGGGCGGCGCGGATGGCGGCCACGGGCTCGATCACCCGCTTGTCGGCCACGGCCTCGCGCAGGTCGGCGGCGTTGAGGCAGGTGTCGGGGCGCGGCACCGCCTGCACCGGGGCGATGATGGCGGCCCCGGTGGTCTCCTCGGCCTGCGTGCCGATCGAGCCCGTCGCGAAACCCGCGACGGCGAGGCCGATCAGCAGCAGGGCAAGGAAGATACGCATGACGCTTGGGATAGGGAGGGGGCACTGAATGCGCCGTGAATGCCGGTGCAAGCGGAGCCGGCGCGGTTCGGTTCCACGTCGACCCTCACAGGCCCGGACCGGGCGGGAGGGCGACGCGTTCCAGGGCCGCCCGCAGGGCGGCGCTGACGAGGGCCTCGCCGTCGACATGGTCGAGGGCCGCCCGGCGAAGGGCGATGGTGGAGAGGTCGAAGCGCCGCCGGGCCGCGCCGAGGCGCAGGCCGGCCGCCCGGCTCCGGGCCGGATCGACGGTGAGGGGGAAGCGGGGCATGGGCGAATCTCCTGTCAGGGGGGGATGAGGGGGCGGCCCTCGCCGAGGCGGCGCAGGATCGCGTCGAGTTTTTCGCGGGTGCGCGCGTCGCCGCGCTCGACGGCCCGGGCCATCTCGCTCACGAGGCGCGCGAGATCCTCCAGCACCCGGGTGCGGCTCTCCAGGGCGGCGGCCACGGCCGCGTTGGTGTGGGAGGCCCGCTCCAGGGCGGTAGCCGTGGCGCCGGTGTCGCCGATGCGGGCTTCCTGGGCCCGCACGGTCTCGCGGTGGAGGTGGAGGCAGGCGAGGCCGAGCAGCACGGCGACGACCCAGCCGGTCCCGTCATGGGAGAACAGCAGGCGCGCGCCTTCGAGGGCGATCGTCTCCATGATGCGTCTCCATGATGCGCCTCCGCGATGCGTCTTCTCCGCGCGTTGTCTCAGGGCGTCGGGCGCCCCGTCCGCCCCGCCTCCAGGGCCGGGCGCAGGGTGTTGGCGACGGTGGCCTCCTCCGTGAGCGGCAGGCTGCGGAAAACCTTCTCGGCGAGGCCCGCGCGCCCGCCGGCCGCCCGCACGAGCCAGGCCGGCGCCTCGTCGAGGCCGCGCTGCACCGCCCGGGCGATGACCGCCGAGCCCACGGGGACGCTGAGCGTCCGCC
>NZ_VRUZ01000092.1:0-15997 GCF_008039485.1 Methylobacterium sp. WL69
CCCCTGTTCCCGCCCTCAGCGCATGGCGGGTCCGCCCCGCTACTGCCCCTTGGCCGCAATGGCCTCCGACCAGTTCACCGCCCGGCGGGCCATACCGATGTGCTGGCGCTCGTACATGCGGCCCTCGATCTTGATGGCACCGCGCTTGAGGTTTTCCGGCTTGTCGAACGCCTCAATGACGATGCGGGCGCGGCGCACCTCCTCCTCGGTGGGGGCGAAGCAGGTGTTGGCCGGCTCGATCTGGTTGGGGTGGATCAGGGTCTTGCCGTCGAAGCCGAGGTCGCGGGCCTGCTGACACTCGGCCCGGCAGCCGTCGACGTCGCCGATGTCGTTCCAGACGCCGTCGAGGATGATCAGGCCCTCGGCGCGGGCGGCGGCCAGGGTGAACATCATCCACGGCAGCATCGGCACGCGGCCGGGCACGAGCTGGGCCCAGGTATCCTTGGCGAGATCGTTGGTGCCGAGCACGAAGCCGGTGAGCCGGGTGCGCCGGTCGCGCCGGGCCTTGGCGATGTCCTGGATGTTGAGGATGGCCGCCGGGGTCTCGATCATCGCCCACACGGCGATGCTGTCGGGTGCCTCCAGGGCCTCCAGATGGTTGGCGATACTCTCCAGCACGGCGGGCGAGGACACCTTCGGCATCAGGATCGCGTCGGGTCGGGCCTGGATCGCCGCCTTGAGGTCGGATTCCCCCCACGGGGTCTGGGGGGCGTTGACCCGGATGATGATCTCGCGGTTGCCGTAGCCGCCTTCCTTGACCGCCGCGCAGACCTGTTCGCGGGCGATCTCCTTGGCATCGGGCGCCACGGCGTCCTCGAGGTCGAGGATCAGCGAATCGGCGGCCAGCGTCCGGGCCTTCTCGAGGGCGCGCTGGTTCGAGCCGGGCATATACAGCACGCTGCGGCGGAGGCGGAGGTCGGACATCGAGGGTTCCCGTGAAAACGCCGAGCACCTTAGTGCAACATCGGCGCCGGGACACCCCGCCAAGCTCGCCGAATGGCCGGTCTGCCGTCGGATCGGGACGCGGACAGGGGACGGCTGCTACAACGGCGCCCGTCGCGCCGCCCGTTCCGGCGTTCCCACCGTGAGACCGCAATGCCGCTGATCCGCTTCGACCTCCTCGAAGGCCGCACCGAGGCCGAGCTGAAGACCCTGCTCGACGCCGCCCACGACGCCATGCTGGAGGCGTTCCGGGTCCCGCCCGGCGACCGCTACCAGATCGTCACCGAGCACAAGCCGTCACGCATGATCATCGAGGATACCGGCCTCGGCATCCCGCGCACGAAGGACGTGGTGGTGGTGCAGGTGTTCACCCGCCCGCGTTCGCAGGAGATGAAGCAGGATTTCTACCGCCTGCTGACGGAGAAGCTCGAGGCCGCCTGCGGCATCGCTCCGGCCGACGTGATGGTGTCGTGTATGGTCAACAGCGATGCCGACTGGTCGTTCGGCCACGGCCGGGCGCAGTTCCTCACCGGCGAGCTTTGACGCGCGCCCTGCCCTGCGCGGCCGGCCCGGACGGCGTGCGCTTCGCCGTCCGGCTCACCCCACGGGCCAGCCGCACCGGCCTCGACGGGCTCGTCGCCGGGGCGGACGGCCGCGTGGCGGTTCAGCTGCGCGTCGCCGCTCCGCCGGTGGAAGGCGCCGCCAACGCGGCGCTCGTCGCCTATCTCGCCGACGCATTGGATCTGCGGCGCAGCGCCATCCGCATCGTGTCGGGCGAGACGGCGCGCCACAAGACGGTGGCGCTCGCCGGCGATCCAATTGACCTCGAAGGCCGCGTCGCCGCATGGATCGCGGGCGCGGCGGTCCGCGGCTGATACCCGACCAGGGCCTCGACGATCCGGGATGGACGAAGCGCCCTGCGCGGACCATCCCTTTCCAAGACCCCTATGATCGGCGGAGCGCACCCGTGACGCAAGACGAACCCAGGAGCGTGTCCCCCGGGCGTCGCTTCGCCTCCGAGCGCATCAACACCGGGGTGCAGACCCTGGCGATCCTCGGTGCCGGAGCCTGGGGCGTCTACACCTTCATCTACGAGGCGCGGATCAAGCCGAGTCTGGAGCCGCCGGCCGTCTCCGTGACGACGGACCTCGTCAAAGCCGGTGAGCGGGACAATCACGTCGCGATCCGCTCGACGGTGACCCGCAAGAACGTCGGCCAGACGGGCGTGCGCGTCCTCGGTCTCGCCTACAACGTCATCGGCATCCGGGCGCAGTTCGCCGATCGGTCCGCCAAGGCCGGCGACCTCGCCGATGGCCTGGAGGCGAAGGATCGGGTGATCGCGGCCCGCGACTACACGCTCGCGGAGCCCGGGCGGTGATCCTGCGCCAGGGCATGCTCTTCGCCGGGGCCGCACGGGGAGAGGCCAAGCCCTCGGACCTCTATCCCGGCGAAGCGGTCTCGCGGGATCTGATCGTCTATGCGGACCGGACGCAGTACGACTTCGTGCGCTTCGAGGTCAGCCTCGCCTACGCCAAGGAAGACGACCCGGCGGTGGAGCTCCGGTTCGACCTGAGCAGCGCGGGCGCCCTGATCCTCACGCCCCGGGCCGATTGCAAGGCCACGCCGGAGGCGTGCAAGCGCCTCAAGACGACGGATTTCGGGACGGAATTCTCGCTCTGGTGAGCACCCAACGGGATCGCGCGCGTCCCTCGCGACAATCTTCAGAACAGGCGGCCGCCATTCGGAACCGGCCGGTCCGGCGTGAACAGCACCACGGCTCCATCGGCATCGGGAAAGCCCAGGGTCAGCACCTCGGACAGGAACGGCCCGATCCGGCGCGGCGGAAAGTTCACCACCGCGGCGACCTGACGGCCGGGCAGATCCTCGGCCCGGTAATACTCGGTGATCTGCGCGCTCGACCGCTTGCGACCGATGCTGCCGCCGAAGTCGATGACGAGCTTCAAGGCGGGTTTCCGCGCCTCCGGGAACGGGTCGGCTGACACGATGGTGCCGACCCGGATATCGACGGCGAGGAAGTCGTCGAACGCGATGGTCTCGGCCACCGGGGCGTCGGGCGTGTGGCTGACGTGCATCTGCGCCTCAGGCGGTGCGGACCTGCCGACGCTTGTCCGCCGACGACCATTGCATCAGGGCGACCATCACCACGATGGTGCCGACATAGACCACGCCCTGAAGCACGCTCGGCCGGTCGGTGTAGCCGACGAGCGCGTGCAGCACCCGGCCCGCGAGGCTGTCCTCGCGCAGGAACGCGGCACTGTTCCACAACGGCCGGTCGAGGACGGTGACGACGCCCGCGTTCAGGAGGAACTGGGCCGCCTGGGAGGCGAGGCCGGCGGCGAGGAAGATGATGAGCGCGCTCGTCACCGAGAACACGTACCGCGTCGGAATTGCCGCGAGGCCGAAATAGCTCACGCCCGACACGGCAGCACCGACGGCGACGCCGGCCAGGGCCCCGAACTGGATGTCGAGGCCCGAGGTGCCGGACGCGACAAGGCCATAGAGGAACAGCACGAGTTCGGCGCCTTCCCGCAGGATCGCCGCACCGACGACGAGGGCGAGGGCCGCCACGGTGGTCTGGCCGGTGCGGACCTTGTCGCCCGTCGCGCGCAGCTCGCCGGCGAGTTCGCGGCCGTGCTTGCTCATCCAGGTGTTGTGCCAGATCAGCATCAGCACGGCGACGATGAGCACGGCGGCGTTGAGGATGTCCTGTCCGGCGCCCTCGAAGGCATCGGAGATCTTTTCCGCGAACAGGGCGATGAGGGCGGCTCCGCCGAGGCCGCCGAGGATGCCGAGGGCGATCCAGCGGCCGCGCCCGGCGATGCCGCGCGTCGCCGCCATGACGATGCCGACGATGAGGCCGGCCTCGATGACTTCGCGAAAAGCGATGACGAAAGCGCCGATCATGCGCAGAAATCCTTGTGTGCGCGCCGGACGGCCGCGCGGGTTACCAGATCCAGAACAGCAGCACCCAGCCGAACACCGAGAGGCCGCAGGCCGCCGCGATGGCCAGCGTGGTGGCCAGTCGGCGCGCACCGGTCGCGTAGAGCCCCGACACCCGCCACGCGAGCCACGTGCTCCACAGGCTGCTCCCGAGGAGGAGGACCGCGCGCAGCTCGGAGACGTAGGGAATGACGAACCCGTCGCCGCGCAGGAACGTCACGGTGAGGGCCGAGAGCCCGAGGAACACGCCGCAGCCCGCCACCGGGATCAAGGTCTGGGTGAGGTGGTGAAAGCGCGCCCACGACCACGCCCCGAGGACCCGCGTTCCCAGCGCCACGAAGCCCGAGAGCGACAGGCCGAGGACGAGGGCCGAGGCGGCGATGTAGGCGAGCAGGAGAACGCCGTCGAGGAGGCTGAGGACGTCGTTGTGCTCGGGGTAGTTGGTGAGGACGAACCACGGCAGGGTCGTCTCCAGGGGCCAGGAGATCCCGCGCTCGATGAGCACCGTGGCGAGCCACTGCTTGGCCTCGATGAACCACGGGCTCGACGACCACTGAAACGCGCCCACCGCGAGGCCCATCATGCCGAACAGGATGAGGGCGGTCTGGTCGAGGCTCGGCTCGGTGCCGGCGACGTGTACGATCTCATGGGTGGGGGAGCGGCGGGCGAGGCGCACGGCCCCGCGATAGCCGCTGCAGCGCCCGCACATGTGGCAGGCCCCGGCCCCGTTCATGGTCTTCACCGGCACCAGGGGCGCGCAGTTGAAGGTTTCTCCCCGGGGCTTCGGCGACGCGCTCCAGGCGGCGTGATCGACCTGGAAGCTCACGGGGGCGAGCTTGGCCAGCACGGCGAAGACGCCGTTGACGGGGCAGAGGTAGCGGCACCACACCCGCTTGTTGCGGCCGTAGAGCAGGCCGACGGCGATGGCCGCCACCGTGGAGCCGCCGAGCACGGCGAGGACGGGCTTCGGGTAGCCGTAGACACTGACCATCTGGCCGTAGACCGTGGTGCCGGCGAAGGCCACGAACGGCCAGCCGCCCCAGGTGAGCCAGCGCGGCACGGCGCGCCCGAGGCTCCAGCGGCTCGCGAACTCCGTCAGCGCGCCCTCCGGGCAGAGGATGCCGCACCACGCGCGCCCGACCACCACCATGCTGACCAGTACGAACGGCCACCAGATGCCCCAGAACGCGAACTGGGCGAACACGGTCAGGTCGTTCCACAGATGGGCCGTGCGCCCGGGCAGGGGCAGGAAGGCCGGCACCGCCACGAGGACGAGGTAGATCGCCACGACGATCCACTGGATCGTGCGGATGATGCCGCCGTTGCGCTGGAGCCACTGGCCGAGGCCCGCCAGCTTGGCATCGACCCAGGCCTCGCCCGGTGTGATGGAGGCCGATGCCGCCATGGGGTTCGCCATTCAGTTCATTTCGCCACGAGGACGGCTTTGGATTCCGGATGGAAGTCGTCGAACACGTCGTAGCGGCCGGGATCGATGGTGCGGAACACGATGGACGAGGTGGCACCGGCCGCGAGCGCCTTCTCGCGCTTGAGTTCGGTGCTCTCGAACTCGACGGGGCTCTTGCCCGTGTTGGAGATTTCGAGCTTGAACCGGGTGTTGGCCGGGACCTCGATGATCTCGGGGATGATCGCCCCGTCACGCATCTCGACCTTGATGACGGGCAGTTCTTCGGCGAGGGCCGGCCACCCGAGCGCCAGGGTGCCGGCCGTCAGCGCGGCGGCGAGCAGGTGGGAGCGGCGGGCCACGCTTAGTACGCGCCCTTCTTGCCGATGCCCGCGAAGGTGAAGTCCTGGGTCACGTCGAACGGCTTGAACCACTCGGCGACGCCGGTCTCCTTGTCGACGTGGCGGCCGAAATGCTGGCCCGCGCCGGGGGGCGCCACAGTAAGCCTGAGGCGGTAGCGACCGGGGCCCGACAGCTTGACGTTGTCGCCGTAATGCGGGCCGTCGTTGGCCACCATGGGCATCAGGGAGCCGGTGACCTTCGGCCCCGTGGCGGCCTCGCCCTCCAGCTTCGTCAGCTCGAACGAGACGGCGAGCGACGGCACCCAGTCGCCCTCGGCGAAACCGTTGCGGTTGTCCTTGGCGGCGCGGATGTCGGCCTCGAGGTGCAGGTCGGATGCGGCTGCAGCGCGCATCATGTCCGGCGGGTCCATCTCGATGGGTTGGAGATAGACGGCGGCGACCTCCAGGCCGTTCTGAATCACGTGCGGGCCGATGGGCGTCTCCTTCGCGAGGGCGGGAAGGACCGCACCCGCCGTGAGGAAGCCGGCGAGGAGAAGGGACGGAAGCAATCTTGCGGTCATGGGAGTCTCGCGCATGGTCCAGAGCGCGTAGACCAGCCGCGAAGGCAAGCAAAGAGGCTTCTTCGTCACATTACCACATCGGAATCGTTCTAAGTCGGGGATTGCCTCGATTTTCTGAGGCAAAGCTTGTCTCGAACTCAATCTATTGGCTCGTGACCTTGCGAGCGCACAATAGACGGCGATCATGCGCCCTGGCGTACCGGACAGGGCAGCCCTGTCTCCACGGCTGGGGAAAACGTCCGCGCGGTCAGGCCCGGATAGGCCAGGGCCTGACCGATGCCGCGGCCGCCGAGCAGGAGCAGGAACGCGGCCCAGAGGCCGGCATTGCCGAACCCGAGGGCGTGGAACGCCAGCAGGGCGACGCCGTAGGTGCCGGACGCCGCGATCATCAGGTTGCGCATGGCCCGGGTCCAGGTGGCGCCGATGTAGATGCCGTCGAAGGCGAAGGGCAGTGCGGCGACGAGCGGCGCCAGGGCCGCCGGAACGAGGTAGGCCCGCGCCGTCTCGCGGACCTCCGGGTTCGTCGTCACGGCGTCGATGAAGAGGCCGCCCGTCACGAGGAACAGGCCCGCGATGGCGGCCCCGAAGGCGAGACACCAGGCCAGGCTCAGGCGCGCGGCGCGGCGGAAACCCGCTTCGTCGCGGGCGCCCACGGCCTGCCCGCACAGGGTCTCGGCGGCGGTGGCGAAACCGTCGAGGAAGAAGCCGCCGATCATGAAGAGATTCCACAGGACGGCGTTGGCGGCAAGGACCACGTCGCCCGAGCGCGCGCCGAGGGCCGAGAACGCGGCGATGCAGGCGACCAGCAGCAGGGTCCGGATCATCACGTCGGCGTTGACGCTGAGCATCCGGGCGAGCGCCAGGGGATCGGCGACAATTTTCCACGGCACCGCGAACGGATGCGAGCCGAGGCGGGCGAGGAGGTAGAGGCCGAGTCCGGCGCCGGCCGCCTCCGCCAGCAGCGTGGCGAGCCCGGCGCCCGCGACGCTCATGCCCGCACCGAGCACCAGCGCGAGGGTGAGGGCGATGTTGACGCAGTTGATGGCGATCTGGAGCACGAGCCCGAGATCCGTGCGGCCGCGCCCCAGCACAGAGCCCAGGATGGCGTAGTTCGCCAGGGTGAAGGGGGCGGCGAAGATGCGGATGTGGAAATAGTCCGACAGCCCGGCGATCACCGCCGGGCTGGCACCGCTCAGGGCGAAGGCACCCCGCCCGAGGGGCCCCTGCAGGATCACGATGACAAGGCCCACGAGGAGACCGGCGGCGAGCGCCCGCGCCAGGGTCCGGTCGACCTCCGCCCCGTCGCGGGCACCCACCGCCTGCGCGGTCAGGCCGGCGGTGGCCATGCGCAGGGAGCCGAACGACCAGAAGATCGCGTCGAAGATCACGGCCCCGAGCGCCATGGCGCCGAGGAGCGCGGCGTCGCCGAGCCGCCCGATCACGGCCGCGCCGACGAAGCCGAGCAGCGGCGTCGTCACGTTGGCGACCGTCATCGGCAGGGCCAGCGCCAGGACGCGCCGGCTCGTGGCCGGCGCCGGATGGGCGCCGCGAACGTTCATCGGCACACCTTCAGTGGCAGCCGCATCCGGTGCCGCAGCTTCCGCCGCCCGAAGCTTCGCCCGACTTCTTGGCCGGCCTCACGGCGGGATCGCGCGACAGGCCGCGCTCGTCCAACTCGGACAGGTAGGTGGCCCAGCGGTTCCGGTACTCGCGGCCGAGGTCGTACAGGTAGCCCCAGCCGAACAGGCCGGTGTCGTGCATGTCGTCGAAGGTGAGCTTGACGGCGTAGTTGCCCACGGGTTCGACGTTGAGGATCGCGACCTCGCGCTTGCCGCCGATCACCTTGCGCTCGGCCGGGGAATGGCCCTGGACCTCGGCGGACGGGCTCGACACCCGCAGGTACTCCGCCGGCAGGGTGAAGCGCCCGCCATCCTCGAAGGCGACGATGAGGCTGCGCTTGTCGCCGGACAGCCGGATTTCCGTGGGCCAACGCTCGGCGACGGCAGCGACGGTCTGTTGGTCCATGGCTGGCTCCTGAAGAGGGGGCGTGGTCCCACGTGCGGACGCGTCGCCCCGGTGCGCGCTTGCCCACGCGGGTGCAAGACCTCATATGCGTCTTCATGCTAGGTTCGTCACGCGACCAAACGCCAGTGCTTTCCCCAGACCAGAGTACAGAGTCCCGCATGTGGGGTCCCCGCACCGTCGACGCTCCCGTGACGCCCGTTGCCGCGCCGCTGATCGACCCGTTCCAGCGGGCGATCACGTACCTGCGCATCTCGGTGACGGATCGCTGTGACCTGCGTTGCGTCTACTGCATGTCCGAGGACATGAACTTCCTGCCGAAGCGCGACCTGCTCAGCCTCGAGGAACTCGACCGCCTGTGCGCCGTGTTCATCGGGCGCGGGGTCCGCAAGCTTCGCATCACCGGCGGCGAGCCCCTGGTGCGGCGCGATATCATGCACCTGTTCCGCCGCCTGTCGCGTCACCTCGGCACGGGCGCGCTGGAGGAGCTGACCATGACGACGAACGGGACGCAGCTCGGTCGCTTCGCGCCCGAACTCGCCGACCTCGGCGTCAGACGTGTCAATGTCTCCCTCGACACCCTCGATCCGGCCAAGTTCAAGGCCGTGACCCGGCGCGGCGATCTCAAGGTGGTGCTCGACGGGATCGCGGCGGCGCAACGGGCCGGCATCAAGGTCAAGATCAACGCCGTGGCGTTGAAGGGCGTCAACGAGGACGAACTCGCCGACATGATCGCCTGGGCGCACGGCGACGGCATGGACATGACCCTCATCGAGGTCATGCCGCTGGGCGAGATCGAGGGCGACCGCACCGATCAGTTCCTGCCCCTCTCCGTGGCCCGTGCGCGCCTCGAACAGCGCTACACCCTGATCCCCCTGCCCGACCGCACCGGGGGGCCGGCCCGCTACGTGCGGGTCGCCGAGACCGGCGGGCGCCTCGGCTTCATCACGCCGCTCACCCACAATTTCTGCGAGAGCTGCAATCGCGTGCGCCTCACCTGCACGGGGCAGCTCTATATGTGTCTCGGCCAGGAGGATGCGGCGGATCTCCGCGCGGCGCTGCGGGCCTCTCCCGACGACGCCCTGGTGACCCAGGCGGTGGTCGATGCCATCGCCCGCAAGCCCAAGGGCCACGACTTCGTCATCGAGCGGGCACGACCGGCGGCGGTGCCGCGCCACATGAGCGTCACCGGCGGCTGACCTCCCTGCCGGTTTGACCCCTTGGCCGAGCCCACCTAGACCGCCGTTCATTCTGAACTTTGACGGTGGAGACGGATGATGGCGAAGGTCGCGTTCCTGGGCCTCGGTGTGATGGGTGGCCCGATGGCGGGTCATCTCGCGGCGAAGGGCCATGCCGTCACCGTCTACAATCGCACGGCGGCCAAGGCCGAGGCCTGGGTGCAGGCCCATGGCGGGGCAGCGGCGCCGACGCCGCGTGAGGCGGCTCGTGGACAGGAGATCGTCTTCGCCTGCGTCGGCAACGACGACGACCTGCGCGGCGTGACGCTCGGCGCGGACGGGGCCTTCGCGGGCATGGAAAAGGGCTCGGTCTTCGTCGATCACACCACCGCCTCGGCGGAAGTCGCCCGCGAATTGGCCGAGGTCGCTCATGCCGCCGGCCTGCACTTCATCGACGCCCCCGTCTCCGGCGGCCAGGCCGGGGCCGAGAACGCGGCGCTCACCGTCATGTGCGGTGGCGAGGCCGCGACCTACGCCCGGGTCGAGCCGGCGATCCTGAGCTTCGCCAAGGCGAGCCGCCTCATGGGTGCCTCGGGTTCGGGCCAGCTCACCAAGATGGTCAACCAGATCGCCATCGCGGGATTGGTGCAGGGCCTGTCGGAGGCGATCCACTTCGCCAAGCGGGCCGAGCTCGACGTCGAGGCGGTCCTCGACGTGATCTCCAAGGGCGCCGCCGGCTCGTGGCAGATGGAGAATCGCGGGCGGACCATGAACGCCGAAAAATTCGATTTCGGCTTCGCCGTGGACTGGATGCGCAAGGACCTCGGCATCCTGTTGGCCGAGGCGCGCCGCAACGGCGCCAAGCTGCCGGTGACCGCCCTGGTCGACCAGTTCTACGCCGACGTGCAGGGCATGGGGGGCAACCGCTGGGACACGTCGAGCCTCATCGCGCGTCTGGAGACGTAAGCCGCACCTCGGCGAGGGGCAGGGCCGCCGCCGGGGCGGTCCAGGCCCAGTCCGGCCCCATCTGGTGGCGGAACCAGGTGAACTGACGCTTGGCATAGCGGCGCGTGTCGGCCTGACCGCGCCGGATGGCCTCGGCGCGGTCGATGACGCCGTCGAGATGCGCGATCAGGCCCGGCACGCCGTGGGCGCGCATGATCGGCAGCATCGGATCGAGGCGGCGTTCGCGCAGGGCCGCGACCTCGTCGAGGGCGCCGTCCGCGATCATCGCGGCGAACCGGGCGTCGATGGCGGCACGCAGCGCTTCGCGCTCAGGCGCGAGGAACAGTTTCAGGAGTGGCAGGCCGGCAAGGGGGCCGGGCATGCGATGGCCTCGGAAGCTGGCGATGGGCCGGCCCGTCGCGGCGAAGATTTCGAGGGCACGGAGGATGCGGGCGCGGTCGCTCGGCCGGAGGGCCTCGGCGCCGCTCGGATCGCGGGCGGCGAGGTCCGCGTGGAGCGACTCCGTCGGCCGGCCCTCGGCCTCGGTCCGGACCGCGGCCCGCACGGCGTCGGGCACGGCTGGCAGCTCCGACAACCCTTCCTCCAGGGCGCGGAAGTACAGGCCTGTGCCGCCGACGAAGATCGGCAGGCGGCCCTCCTCCCTCAGTTCGGCGAAGAGGCCGGTCGCTTCCCGGGCGAAGTGGCCGGCGGAATAGTTGATCGCCCCGTCGACATGGCCGTAGAGGCGGTGGGGCGCCAGGGCCGCCTCCGCCGCGCTCGGGCGGGCCGAGAGGCGGCGCAGATCCGCGTAGACCTGCATGGAATCGGTGTTGATCACCACGCCCTGGAACCGGCGCGCCAGGGCGGTGGCGAGGCCCGACTTGCCCGAGGCGGTCGGCCCTGCGATGAGGATGGCCGCCGGCCGGCCTGCTGCGTGTGCTGTGTCCGTGACCGGCGGCAAGGCGTGGAAGCTCCCGGATGTCCCTCGTCGCGATCCTGATAGCAAACGCCGCGCGTCCCGCCATCACCGATGCGGTCCTGGCCGAGACCCGCCGGGTGCTGCGAACGGAGCATCAGCCGCGCATCCTCCACGGCGAGGTCGCCGCCGAGGTGCTGGTGCCGGGGGCGCCCGCCGATGCGCCCGCCCTCGCCCGGCGCCTGCGCGCGGCGTTCGCGTCGGAGCCCTTCGACATCGCCGTCCTGCCCGCCGGCCCGCACCGGCGCAAGCGCCTGTTCCTCGCCGACATGGACTCCACCATGATCGAGCAGGAATGCATCGACGAGCTCGCCGCCACCGTCGGCCTGCGTGCCCAGGTCTCGGCCATCACCGAACGGGCCATGCGCGGGGAGATCGCCTTCGGGCCGGCCCTGCGCGAGCGCGTCGCCCTCCTGCGCGACGTACCCGTCGGCGTCATCGATACCCTGATTTCCGAGCGCATCACCCTCATGCCCGGCGCGCGAACCCTGGTGCAGACGTGCAAGGCCCACGGCGCCCATACCTGCCTCGTGTCCGGCGGCTTCACCGTGTTCACCGGGCCGGTGGCCGCGATCATCGGGTTCGACGAGGCCCATGCCACGACGCTGGGCGTCAGGGACGGAAAACTCACCGGCACCGTTCACGAGCCCATCGTCGACAAGGCGACGAAGCGCGCCACCCTGATCAATCTGCGCAGCCGGTTCGGCCTCGATCCGGCCGAGACCCTGGCTGTGGGCGACGGCGCCAACGACCTCGACATGCTGGGAGAGGCCGGCCTCGGCGTCGCGTTCCGGGCCAAGCCCGCGGTGGCCGCCGCCGTCCGGGTTCGCATCGACCACGGCGACCTCACCGCCCTGCTCTACCTCCAGGGCTATGCCGCGAGCGAGTTCGTGAACTGAAAAAGGCCGCCCTTCCTTCGGATGGCGGCCTTTTCGAAGTCACGACCGTTGGGGTCCGTCAGTCGAGGCCGAGGGCCACGAAGCGGACGTCGCCGGACGCGCTCGCCACCATGAGGAGCACGGACTTGCGGTTCTCCTTGCGCAGCTGCTCGACGCGCTTGGTCACTTCGGCCGGCGTGGTCACCGGCTCCTGACCGACCTCGACGATGAGTTCGCCGGGCTTGATCTGCTTGTCGGCCGCCGTCGAGTTCGGATCGACCCGCATCACCACGACGCCCTTGAGGGTGTCCTTGATGCCGTAGCGGCGGCGCAGGTCGTCGGTGAGGTTCGACAGATTGAGACCGAGCGCCTGACGCACGGCGCTCTCGGCCTCCGGCTGGCGGGCATTGGCGAGCTGCGGCTTCTCGTTGTCTTCCAGGCGTCCGAGGGTCACGGACTTCGTCGTCTCGGCGCCCTTGCGCACCACGATCACCTCGACGACCTTGCCGACGGGGGTCGCAGCGACGATGCGCGGCAGGTCGCTGGAGGACTTCACGGCCGTGCCGTTGAACTTCACGATGACGTCGCCGACCTCGAGGTTCGACACCTTGGCCGGACCCTTCTCGTCGACACCGGCGATGAGGGCGCCGCGGGCGCCACCCTTGAGGCCAAGTGCTTCGGCCGTGGCGTCGTCGACGTTCTGGATGCGCACGCCGAGCCAGCCGCGGCGGACCTCGCCGAACTCGCGCAGCTGGTCGATGACTTGGGATGCCGTGGCCGAGGGCACGGCGAAGCCGATGCCGACGGACCCGCCGGTCGGCGACAGGATCGCCGTGTTGATGCCGATGACTTCGCCGTTCATGTTGAACAGCGGGCCGCCGGAGTTGCCCTTGTTGATGGCCGCATCCGTCTGGATGTAGTTGTCGTAGGGACCCGATTCGATGTTGCGCCCACGCGCCGAAACGATGCCGGCCGAGACCGAGCCGCCGAGGCCGAACGGGTTGCCGATGGCGATGACCCAGTCGCCCGGCCGCATCTTCTCCGAGTCGCCGAAGGGCACGGCCTTCAGGGGCTTATCGGCTTCGGGCTTCACCCGCAGCACGGCGAGATCGATCTTCGGGTCCTTGCCGATGATCTCGGCCTTCAGCTTGGTGCCGTTGTGGAGGATGACCTGGATGTCGTTGGCGTCGCCGATGACGTGGTTGTTCGTCACCACGATGCCCGACGCGTCGATGATGAAGCCGGAGCCGAGGGAGTTCGACTTCCGCGACTGCTGGCGCGGGGCCTCGCCGTCTCCACCGCCGCCGCGTCCGCCGCGCTTGCTGAAGAACTCCTCGAACAGGTCCTCGAACGGCGTCCCGGGCGGCAGCTGCGGCCCGCTGCGGGTGTTCGGTCGGGCCTCGACGGTGGTGGAAGCCGAGATGTTCACCACCGCGTCCGTGACCTGATCGGCGAGGTCGGCCAGGGATTCCGGACCCTTGGCGAAGGCGGGCTGGGACAGGCCGGTGACGCTGACCGAGGTCGCCAGGGTGGCGGCCACGAGAGCCGAGCACAGGGAGCGGCGCAGCGCTCGCAGGCGGGGCGCTGGAGCAGCGCGCGCGACGGAATCCATGATCGACCTCTTGGCTGAAACGTTGCTCTTAGATCGTCCCCCGGACCCGGCGATCAAGGGGCCTCGCGCGCTCACGGAGACGGCCGGCGCCGTGGGGTGCCGGCCGCTGGGTCGTTGTCGCAGGAAGGGACGGTCGGCTCAGCGCCCGACCGAACCCGTCGCTCCCGCCTCCCCGCCGCGTCCGGCGGTGGCCGGCGAGCGACCCTGCGGGTCGCTGAAATAGCGGAAGAAGTCCGAGGACGGCGACATGACGAGGCGGGTGTCGGAGCCCTTCAGCCCGGTCTCGTAGGCCTGCATCGAGCGGTAGAAGCTGAAGAAGTCCGGGTCCTTGCCGTAGGCGACGGCGAGGATGCGGTTCTTGTCGGCATCGCCCTGGCCGCGCAGGGTCTCGGAGGTCTGGTTGGCCTCGGAGAGCAGCACGGTCACGTCGCGGTCGGCCTTGGCCTTGATGGTCGCGGCGATCTGATCGCCGTTGGCGCGGATGTCGGCGGCCTCGCGGTTGCGCTCCGTCGTCATGCGCCGGTAGACCGCCGTGCTGTTCTGCGCCGGCAGATCGACGCGGGTCATGCGCAGGTCGACGATCTCGACGCCGAGCTCCTTGGCCTGCCGGTTCACGTCCCCCTGGATCTGGTTCATCAGGTCCGAGCGCTGGGTCCGCACGATGGCGTCCCGGGTCGAGCGGGCCAGCACGTTCCGCAGGGCCGAGTTGGTGAAGCTGGCCAGCAGGGTGTTGGCCCGGAGGATGTTGTTGGCCGATTGGTAGAACTTCAGCGGATCGATGATCCGGTAGCGGGCAAAGGCATCGACTTCGAGGTTCTGACGATCGGCCGTGAGCAAGGTCTGCACCGGCAGGTCGAGGTCGAGGACGCGCTTGTCGAACAGGACCACGTTGTCCATGAACGGGACCTTGAAATACAGGCCCGGCTTGTCGGTGCCGGTCTGGTTCAGCACGGCGCGGACGCGGCCGAACTGGAGCACGAGGGCCTGCTGCATCTGACCCACGGTGAAGACCGAGGCGTAGAGCAGGACGACGACGGCCGCCGCCGCGATGAGGAAGCCGGTGCGAAGGGCTGGGTTGTTCATCGGGCGGCTCCACCGGTGCTACGGGCGCCGAATTCCGTGAGGGGCAGGACGGGGACGACACCGGCGCCGCCGGTGTTCACGCCGGTGCCGTTCTGATCGATGATCACCTTGTTGACCGAGCCCAGGACCCGCTCCATCGTTTCGAGGAAGATGCGCTCACGGCTGATCACCGGCGCGACCTTGTAGGACTCGTAGACCTGCTGGAACCGGGCGGCCTGACCGGTCGCCTCGGCGGTCGCCTGGGTCTTGTAGGCCTCCGCCGCCTGGACGATCTGCGAGGCCTTACCCTTAGCCTGGGGCACCTCGCGGCTGGCGTAGGTCCGGGCCTCGTTCTGCGCGCGCTCGGCGTCCTGCTGGGCGGCGTTCACGTCGATGAAAGCGGGGCGCACCTCGGGCGGCGGATTGACGGCCACGAGCTGCACCACCTCCATGCGCACGCCGGCGCCGTACTCGTCGAGGGCCTTCTGGGTGATCTCCTTGACCTCCTGGGCGACGCTCGACTGCTCGTTGGTCAGGATCGCCTGGATGTTGCGGCGACCGATGACCTCGCGCATGGCGCTCTCGGCGATGGCCTTGATGGTGCCCTCGGGGTTCTCGAGGTTGAACACGTAGTCGGACGCCTTGAGCGGATTGACGCGCCACTGAACCTCGAAATCGAGGTCGACGATGTTCTCGTCGCCGGTGAGCATGAGGCTCTCCTCCGGCTTGTCCGTGGCGCGGCCCTGTGCGCCGAGGCCGGCGCGGTAACCGATCTGGATGCTGTTGACCTGTCCGACATTCGGCTTGGTCACGGCGCCGATGGGATAGGGGAAGTTGTAGTTCAGCCCCTGGCCGGTGGTGCCGGTGTAGCGCCCGAACATGGTGGTGATGCCCACCTGCTGGGGCGCCACCGTATAGACGCCCGTGGCGAGCCAGCCGATGGCGAGGAGGCCGGCCGCGATCAGGATGCCGCGTCCACCACCCATGGAGCCGCCGGGCAACACGCCGCGCAGGCGGTCCTGGCCGCGCCGGAGCAGATCCTCGAGGTCGGGGGGCGTCTTGCCGCCACCGCCACCGCCGCCACCCCACGGGCCACC
>NZ_VRUZ01000093.1:0-15752 GCF_008039485.1 Methylobacterium sp. WL69
GTTCAGGCAGGGGAGGTGGGGGGCGAGGCGCGCCAGGGCGTGCTCGGCGAGGCGGCGATAGGTGGTGATCTTGCCGCCGAAGATCGACAGGAGCGGCGCCAGGCCGTCCGGTGCGTCGAGGTCGAGGACGTAGTCGCGGGTCGCCGCTTGCGCCGCGCCGGCCCCGTCGTCGTGGAGCGGGCGCACGCCGGAGAAGCTCCAGACCACGTCCCGAGCCCGCACGGGCGCGCGGAAGTGCTCGCTCGCGGCCGCGCAGAGATAGGCGACCTCCTCGGGGCCGGCCCGGACCGCGGCCGGATCGCCGACATAGTCCCGGTCGGTGGTGCCGATGAGGGTGAAGGCGCCCTCGTAGGGAATCGCGAAGACGATGCGCCCGTCGCGGTTCTGGAAGAGGTAGGACTGATCGTGCGTGAACAGGGCCGGCACCACGATGTGACTGCCCTGGACGAGGCGGATGCCGGCGGCGGCGTTGCGCCCGGTGATCCGCGACGACACGTCGGCGACCCAGGGACCGGCGGCGTTGACGAGGGCGCGGGCCCGCACGTGGCCGATCGCGCCATCCGCCGCGCGGGTCGCGACGGTCCAGAGGTCTTCGCTTCGCCGGGCCTGCACCACCTTCGTGCGGGTGCGGATCGCGGCACCGCGCTCGGCGGCGTCGACGGCGTTCAGGACGACGAGGCGGGCATCGTCCACCCAGCAATCGGAATACGCGAAGGCGCGCGACGGGCCGTCCCGCAGGGGCGCCCCGGCCGGATCGCGGGCGAGATTGAGGCTGCGGGTCGGGGGCAGGTGACGGCGGCCGCCGAGGTGGTCGTAGAGGAAGAGGCCGAGGCGCAGGAGCCAGGCCGGGCGCCGCCCCGGCGTGTGCGGCAGGACGAAGCGCAGGGGCCGGACGATGTGCGGGGCCATCCCCCACAGGATCTCGCGCTCGACCAGGGCTTCGCGCACGAGGCGGAATGAACCGTGTTCGAGGTAGCGCAGGCCGCCATGGATGAGCTTGGTCGAAGCCGACGACGTGGCGCCCGCGAGATCGCCCTGCTCGAACAGGACCACCCGCGCGCCTCGCCCGGCCGCATCGCGGGCGATGCCGCAGCCGTTCACCCCGCCGCCGATGATGGCGAGGTCATACGCGTCGGGCGAATCGGCGGCAGCCGTCACGAGCGCTCCGAGGTGGGACGTTCCCCGCGATCGGTGTCGGACGCGAAACGGCCCGGACCGCGCGGCATCTTTCCATGGGACGCGCGGGATCGTCTACCCGAGAAGGGCAAGTCTTCCGGGAAGGGCAGGCCCTCACGCGGCCAGGGGCAGGTCCGTCTCGGCGGCCGGCGCGGCCACGGCGGCGCGGGGCCCGAACAGCTGCGCGTACAGGGCCGTCGGGCTGTGGCTGCGGCCACCGGAATCGACGATGCGGACATCGGACATGCCGGCGGTGAGGAGGGACAATCCCTGCTCCAGGGCGCCCAGGATCGAACCGTGCTGATAGGAGAGCGCGCGCAGCGATACCCGCGCGTGGACGGTGAAGCTCACGGTTCAGATCCTGTGGTTGCCGCCAAGCCGACGCTGGGCCGGATGCGGACGATGGGGGCGATCGGGGGAGGTCGGTCGATGACGGCCTGTCCGATCCTGGGGATCATCGCGGCGGCCACCTGAGCGTATGATTTCGAATAATGACCAAGTCTTGACGGAGTGTTAGCCAAATCGCGACGGCGGCCGGCAAGACTTCACAAAAGACGGTTTTTGTCAGGGTCCGGGCATGGGGTGGGACGCCACGCCGCTCGCGCCGACGGGACTGCCGCACCCCCTTCGAACGTGTTCGCGGCGATACAACCGTTCGGCCTTTCCTGTTGATCGCACAGGAACTTTCGCCCCTGCGCGGACGTCATCGACCGCAGATCGGAGTGAACGATGCAGGTGACGGCCGAACCGACGATCCGCGTCCTCGACGCCCCCCGGTGCCATCTCGGGGAGGGCCCGAGCTACGATCCGGCGACGGACACGGCATGGTGGGTCGATATCCTGGAGTGCCGCCTGTACGAGCTGCCCCTCGCCGAGGGCGCCGGTCCAGCCCGGGTTCACGAACTCCCGTTCATGGCGAGCGACATCGCCGCCATCGACGGCGCGCACCAGCTCCTCGCCGCCGAGGACGGTCTCTACATCCGCACCCTCGCGGACGGGCGCCTGACGCGCCACTGCGCCCTCGAGGCCGACGATGCCGGCACGCGCGCCAACGACGGCCGGGTCCACCCGAGCGGCGCCCTGTGGATCGGCACCATGGGACGCGACGCGGAGCTGGGCCGGGGGGCGATCTATCACGTCGCCGGCACGCGGGTGACCCGGCTGTTCACCGGCATCACGATCCCCAACGGCATCGCGTTCTCGCCCGACGGCGCGACCGGGTATTTCGTGGACACGAAGGCGGGCGTGCTCCAGCGCGTCGCCCTCGATCCCACCACGGGCCTGCCGACGGGCGAGCCGGAGACGTATTACCACCACGGCGACGGAGCCGGCGGTATCGACGGAGCGGCCGTGGACGAAGCGGGGCTGATCTGGACGGCGCGGTTCGGCGCCGCCTGCCTCGACGCCTACAGTCCAGCCGGGGACCGGGTCCGCACCGTCCCGGTGCCGCCGCGCCAGCCGACCTGCCCGACCTTCGCCGGGCGCGACCTAGACCACCTCCTGGTCACGTCCGCCTACGAGGGCATGGACGAGGCCGAGCGCGCCGCCGATCCGGCGCACGGGCGCACCCTCCTCGTCGGCATCGGCGCGCGCGGCCTGCTCGAACCCGCGTTCCGCCTGACCGCCTGACTCGTCCATCGCACCGACAACCGTTCCTCATCGTGGGGGTGGCCCGTTCCGGCGCCCCAGGAAAACTCTCCACGACAGTGTCCGGCGACCGCCCCTATCAGCCCATTGAGGCCTATGCGCTCATCGGCAATTGCGAAGGCTGTGCCCTGGTGGCCCGCGACGGCGCCATCGACTGGGCCTGCCTGGAGCGGTTCGATGCGGACCCGGTCTTCTCGCGCCTCCTCGACCGGCGGCGCGGCGGCTGGTTCACCATCCAGCCGGCCGGGCGGTTCGAGACGGCGCGGCAATACGTGAGCCGGACCAACATCCTCGAGACGACGTTCAGCACGCCCACCGGCCTCGTCACCCTGCACGACTTCATGGTGCCGAAAGCGGCCGGCGCCGACCGGCCCCGCCTCGTGCGCCTCGTCACCGGCATCTCCGGTTCGGTGCCGATGGTGGCGCTGTACCGGCCCCTCGACGGCTTCGCCGAGACCTTCGCGCCCCTCGAGATCCGGGGCGGCCGGGTCACCGCGCCGGACCATCCGGGCCTGATCTCCGATGTCGAGTTCGCATCCGAGGACGGCGCGGCGGTGGCCCGATTCACCCTGGAGGCCGCGCAGGACCGCAGCTTCGCCCTCACCCTCGGCGCGCCCCCGGAGACCGTGCCGGACCTGCGAGCCCTGCTGGAAGAGGCACGCCGGGCCTGGGCGCTCTGGACGCGGGACGCGACCTATCGCGGTCCCATCGCAGACGAACTCGTGCGCTCGGCCCTGGTCCTGAAGGCCCTGACCTACGAGCCCACGGGCGCCATCGTGGCAGCGGCCACGACGTCCCTGCCCGAGGAGATCGGCGGCATCCGCAACTGGGACTACCGGTTCTGCTGGATTCGCGACGCGTGCCTGTCGTTCTACGTCCTCAAGAAGTTCGGCATGGTCAGGGAGGCGGAGGCGTTCTTCGGCTTCGTCGCGGATCTCGCCGACCGGACCACCGGCGCGCTGGCGCCGCTCTACAGCATCGCCGGCGAGGTGGATCTGACCGAACACACCATCGCGCATTTCGAGGGATGGCGCGGCAGCGCGCCCGTGCGCCACGGCAACGAGGCGGCCGAGCAGCACCAGAGCGACGCCTACGGGCAGGTCCTCGACCTCATCTATCTCTACGAGCGCCTCGGCGGCACCCTGAGCGAAGCGATGCGCGCGCACGGCGCGCAACTCGCCGACTTCTCCGCGGCCCACTGGCACGAGCCCGATGCCGGCCTGTGGGAGCCGCGCAAGCCCGAGGAGCGCTACCTCCACGCCGCGATCATGAACTGGGTCGCCCTCGACCGGGCCATCCGCCTGTTCGGCGAGCGCTCCGACTGGTGCCGGGAGCGCGACCGGATCGTCGCCTGCGTCAACGGCGAGGCCGTCCACGCCGACGGATACTATCCGCAATACATCGGCAGCGACGACGTCGATGCGGCCCTTCTCATTGCCCCGATGGTCGGTTTCCCCGTGGACGAGGCGGTGTTCGCCCGCACGGTGGACGCGATCATCGCGCGCCTCGGGCACGATCACCTCGTCTACCGCTACCGGAACGACGACGGCCTGCCGGGCCACGAGGGCACGTTCCTCATCTGCGCATTCTGGCTCCTCGACGCCCTGCTGTGGCTCGGCCGCGACGGCGAGGCGCGGACGCGCTTCGAGGCCCTGCGCGCCCTCCAGAACGATGTCGGTCTCTACGCCGAGGAGGCGGCGGAGGACGGGACGTTCCTCGGCAACTTCCCGCAGGCGTTCAGCCACCTCGCCTTCATCCACAGCGGGCTCATGCTCGACCTGTTCGCGCATGGCGGGCGGGCGGCCCTGCGCGGCACCTACGCCGACCGCGCCCTACGCGAGACCGAGGCCCGCCGGGCGCCCCGGATGCCCACCACCTGATGCCGGGCCCCGGCATCAGGGTCGGTCACGTCATCGCGTGTTGCCGCTCGGCCTGTCCCGCACGGACGCGCGCGGCCTCCGCGGGCGCGGTCCGCCGCTTCGGGCGCGGTCCTTCGTAGCGGCCGATCTTGCGGGCGCAGACGGCGAACAGGGCCGCGAGGGCGACGAGGACGCCGTCGAACCACAGGAACAAAGCCGGCTCGCCCGCTCCGAAGCGAAGGGGATGGCCGGGAATCGTCAGGACGTCGATGACCGGGACCGCGAGGGTGAGAGCGGCCAGAGCCGTCATCGCCTCGACCCAGGCCCGACGCTGCGGTCGCGCCAGGGGCAGAAGGGTGGCGAGGACCCAGACCGCGAAGAACGCGCGGACCTCCCAGTCGGCGCGGTCCGCGAGGCCGACGGGCAGGAGGCGGTTGGCGAGGAAATAGGCCGCGATGCCCGCCGGCAGGCCCGCCACGGTGCCGATGTTGAGGGCCTGGACGATCCGCAGGCCGAGGAACGGCCGCGTGCCGCGTTTGGGCAGGCGCGCCACCGACCACAGGATCAGGCCCGACGCCACCATGGCGCAGCCCATGAGGCCGCACACGAAGAACAGGCCCCGCAGTGCCTCGCCGGCGAAGTGCGCCTCGTGGAGGCCGACCATGGTGGTGAAGGTCTTGGCGGCCGGCTTCAGGCCGCCCTGCAGGACCTCCACGACGGCCCCCGTGGTGCCGTCGAAGGCGATCTGCGGATGGGCGTGCGACAGGCCGTGCGGCTCCTCGAACACCGCCACCACCGTGGCGTTGGCGTCCTTCGGGTTGACGACGGACAGGCGCTCCAGGGGCTCGGGCACCATCGCCACGGCCCGGGCCACCATCGGCCCGATGGGCGCGAGCTGTCCCGGCCGGCCGAGGGCGGGGCGCTGGGCGGTGATCTGGCCGCTCTCGGCGTAGAAGGCCTGGTTGTCGCCGCGATAGGCCGTGGTGATGCCCCACGGCATGTACATCACCGCGAGGGTGACGACGCCCGTGTAGGTGATCATGAGGTGGAACGGCAGGGCCAGCACGCCCGTGACGTTGTGGGCGTCGAGCCAGCCGCGCTGGGCCGCCTTGTCCCGCCGCAGGGTGAAGAAATCCGAGAAGATCCGCCGGTGGGTGATGATTCCGGAGACGATGGCCACCAGCATGATCATGGCGCAGATGCCGACGATCCAGCGGCCCCACAGGGGCGCCATGTGGAGCTCGAAGTGGAAGCGGTAGAGGAAGTCGCCGCCCTTTGTGTTGCGCACCGTCGCCGGGGCGCCGGTCTGCGGATCAAGGACGGCGTGGCCCGGCGGGGTGCCGGGCTTCGTGCGCCAGAACAGGTCGAGGACCGGGCTCTCGGCCCGGGGCAGGCCGATGAACCAAGTCCGCGCGTTCGGCGCATGCTCGGCCATGTGGGCGACGCCGATCTCGGCGGCCCGGGCCAGGGACGCCGGATCGGTGGAGGCGGCGGCCTGATGCAGCTCCGGCCGCATCCAGCGCGAGATGTCGGCCCGGTAGTAGCTCGCCGTGCCGGTCACGAAGACCGCCAGCAGCACCCATCCGACCACGAGGCCGGCCCAGGTGTGGAGCCAGGCCATGGATTGGCGAAAGCCGTTCTTCATGTCCGGCTCCTGACCTCTTACCAGCGGTAGCGCAAGGTCGCGTAGACCGTGCGCGGCAGGCCGTAATAGCAGCTGGTGTAGCCGTTGCAGCCGCTGACGTAGCGCTCGTCGAGGAGGTTGTTGGCGTTCACCTGCATGGAGAAGCCCTGGAGCTTCGGATCGAGGTACTTCAGGTCGTAGGAGGCCGTCGCATCGACGAGTACGCTTTCGGGCACCTTGAAGGTGTTGGCGGCATCACCCCAGGACGGCCCGAGGTAGCGCACGCCGCCGCCGATCTCGAGGCCGAGCATCGGCCCGTCGAGAAAGCGGTAGGTCGCGAGCAGTGAGGCGGTCTTGTCCGGCACCAGCACCGGGCGGCGACCCTCCAGGGCCACGTTCTGCTGCGTCAGGTCGTTCAAGGTCCGGCCGTCGTCGCGGACGTTGCGGGCGTCGAGAAGAGAGAAGCCGCCGACGAGGGTCAGCCCCTCCGCAAGATTCGCCCGCGCCTCGAACTCGACACCCTGCACGCCGACCTGGCCGGTCTGCAGAACGAACCCGGGAGCACGGCCCGCGGTCGTATCGGCCGTCGTCCGGTTCGACTGGCGGATGTCGAACGCCGCTGCGGTGAGAAGGATGTCGGTGCCGGGCGGCTGGTACTTGATGCCGGCCTCGTACTGGTCGCTCAATTGCGGATCGGGGATGCGGCCGACGGTGCCGAAGGCGGTGTCGAAGACCCGGCCGGCGACGATGGGCTCGAACGCCTGACTGTAGGACACGTACGGCGCCACGCCGGAATCGAACAGGTAGAGCAGGCTCGCCCGGCCGGTGAGGGCGTCGGCCGGCGCGTCCTGGAGCGTCAGGGTGCTGGTGTTGGCCGCGAGGTTGAAGGTCCGGGTCGGACCGGTCTGACTGGCGACGTCGTAGCGTCCGCCGACGGTCAGGACGAGGCGATCAAACTTCGCCTGATCCTGAAAGTACACCCCGGTCTGCTGCGCATCGACGCGGGACGCCGTGTTGAAGGCCGGGAACGCGATGTTCATCGCGTAGTCCGGCGCCAGGGCGTTGAGGCTCGGAGCCGTCGGAAAGGGGGTTCCGAGGGTGCGCGTGCTGAAGGTACGGTGGTCCACGCCGAGCAGCGCCGTATGGGCGATGAAGCCGGTGTCGAAGGTCGCCACCGCGTTGCTGTCCATTGTGAAGGCTTCGGCATCGACGTTGGTGCCGATGACCGCGCGCGGCAGCAGGGGACCGGAGGCCGTGGGGCCGTTGAGCGGGCTGAACGCGCTGTAGACGCTGCGATAATCGCCCTGCGTCCGGAGATACCGGCCCGCGGAGTGGAACCGGAGGTTCTCGTTGACGCGGTGATCGAACAGATACTCGATGGACGCCTGGGTCCGGTCGGAGCGCTCGATGTTGCGGTCGCCGTCATAGAAATTGACCGGCAGACGGCCGATGACGCCACTGCCGAAGTTGCGCGGGAATACCGTGCCCACGGCCGGGAAGCCGCCGTAGAACCCCGAGAACGGGTCGCGCTGATAGTTGCCGATGATGGTCAGCGAGGTGTCGCTGGAGGGGCGCCACGTCACGCTCGGGTTGATCAGGACGCGCTCGACCCGCGTCGTGTCCACAGGGCCGTCGCCGTTCCAGCCGAAGCCGACGATCCGGTAGGCGAACTGGTCGGCGAGTCCCGGGACGTCCGAGTGGATCGGGCCGCCGACGTCGACGCCGCCGCGCACCTCGTTGAAGCCGCCGCCTTGCACGAAGATCTCGCCGTGCTCCACGAAGCGCGGCACCTTCGAAACCAGATTGACGATGCCGCCCGGACCCGACTGGCCGTAGAGCACCGAGGCCGGCCCCTTGATCACGTCGATGCGTTCCAGGCGGTAGGGGTCGACGGACGCGTTGGCGTCGCGTCCTCCGAGGAGCGCCATTCCGTCAAGGAAGACAGGGGCGCTGAAGCCGCGGATGAGGAACTGCTCCAGGCGGGTCGATCCGGCGCCGCCGCGCTGCTCGGTGGTGACGCCTGGGGTATAGCGCAGGGCCTGATTGATGGTGAGTGCGTTGCCGTCCTCAATCTGCTTGCGTCCGATCACCGAGATCGACTGGGCCGTCTCGAGGATCGGCGTGTCAGTCTTCGTCGCGACGGTGCTGCGCGATGCGACATACCCTGGCACGGCGCCGAGGGGGCCGCCCCGGTCGGTTCCGGCGACGCTCGGACCACGCCCTGCGCCCTCGACGGACAGGGTGTCGAGGGTGACGGTCTGGGCGGCGTCCTGGGCCACGGCCGATCCGGCACCGAGGCCACAGATCGCCACACTCGACAGCAACGCCAAGACTACCATGCGCTGGTCGCTGTGGCGGGACGGAAACGCGCAAGACTTCGCGGGAGCGTTATGCACGGGATTGGTGACTCACACTGGAATTCAACATTCATCGCTCCAGATTAGAAAAGTTCTACTTTCTTATCCGGCGCACTCAACTCATTGGCAAAGGGCTGCGGAGGCGCGCAAGAATTATGTTCTGGATTTATTCTAAATCCATAATTCGCCGAGCGCCCACGAATGGCGTCGCCGGTTAATCCGAACCCTGGCCGATTTTCGAGGCGCATCGCCGAATGGGCGCCGCCCGGATTGCTGCCGGAACACCGATTCCGATGACGGGCCACAGGCGAAGGCCCGGCTGGCTGCAGGGGAGCCATGTCCGACTTACCTGCATCCCACGGGCGAGACGGCGTGCGTCCGACAACGTGACGACGCATGGGAGGCGAAAATCGGAATGCGGTTTTCCCGCCGGGCGATGCGTTTATGCATCGCCTCGCCGCGCCGGATACCGATGCCTGTGATGTGGACAACTTCGGCAGGAGCGGCTCGGACGCCGGAGATCTGGACGTCGAAGACCTGGACGTCGGCGATTTGCACCGCGTGGCGTCGCACGGCGCATCGGATACAGAACGAGAGCTTCATGCCACCGACGGTGTCGCGGGGGGCGCCGGTACCAATCGAATCCGGCATGTCACGCATCGGTATCTCACGGATTTCGACGACGCTCCTCGTGTGGGGACCCTGTTCGCGCCCTCCGTCGCCCACGCCGACCCGATCACGATCCGCGAGGTGCTGAAGCGGTCCTGCACGGGCGGCCACCGCGAAGTTGGCAGTGACCACGCACCCGGCGGCCCCGAGGACGAGATCTGCTTTCGCAAGAACACGAGGCACCTGTCTCCCCCCTGCGCCTCGGCGGTCACGGCGTACGAGCGCGAGCAGAAGCTGAAGCGGGTGACGGAGGTTCGCTGACACCGGAGCCCGCCGGCCGCATCCGAGCGCGCGATGGCCGACCCCACGGGCAGCCCGTTAACCGGGCATGTGCCTTCCGTGTGACGCGCCGTGGCACGGCATTTGAAGAGCGGCGGACCTCCGGACGCCGCCGCCATGAACCGCCCACCATGGACAGCTCTCGGCGCGGCGCCCGTGCACCCAGGAGACGAGTATGAAGCGCGAAGACCTCACCGAGAAGCTCCTCGACATCAAGCGCGAGAAGGGCTGGACCTGGAAGCACATCCAGGCCGAGATCGGCGGGATCTCCCCGATCCTCATCACCGCCGCCTGCATGGGCCAGATGAAGCTGCCGAAGGCCCAGGCCGCCAAGGCGGCCGCCCTGTTCGGCCTCACCCAGGCCGAGGAACGGATGCTCAACGAGGCCCCGTATCGCGGCTCCATCCCGCAGATGCCCCCGACCGATCCGCTGATCTACCGCTTCTACGAACTGGTGATGGTCTACGGGACGACGTGGAAGGAGCTGATCCAGGAGGATTTCGGCGACGGCATCATGTCGGCCATCGATTTCAACATGACCATGGAGCGCGAACCCAACAACAAGGGCGACCGGGTGAAGATGAACCTTTCGGGCAAGTTCCTGCCGTACAAGTACTACGACAACGAGGACGGCGTCCCGGAATACGGGTTCAAGGAAGGCTGAGCCACCGGCCGAACATCCCGGTCCGTCGGCGCCGGGCCCGAGACCGCCGCCTCGCTCGAGGGGCGGTCTCAGGCGGCCCGCCGCGACGGACCGGTCGCGATCAGCCGCACGAGGCCCTCGGCCGGTAAGGGCGGGCTGAAGAAGTAGCCCTGGACCTCGGTGCACCCCTCCGCCCGGACCAGATCCAGCTGGTCCCGTGTCTCGACACCCTCGACGGTCACGCGGGCTCCGAGGTTCTTCGCCAGTGCCACGATGGCGCGCATGATGGTCACGGTCCTGGGGCTCGTCATCGCGACGACGAAGGATCGGTCGATCTTGACGGTGTCGATATCGAACTGGTGGAGATAGCTCAGGCTGGAATAGCCCGTCCCGAAATCGTCGAGGGCGATGCGGACGCCGATGTCCCGCAGACGCCGGATCGTCCGGGTGACCGCGTCGGTCTTCTGCATCAGGATCGTCTCGGTGATTTCGAGCTCGAGCCGGTGCGGCGGAAGTCCCGAGCCGGCCAGCGCGCGCAGGACGGTTTCCTCCATGCTGATCTGCTGGAACTGGATCGCCGAGACATTGACGGCGATCTTGAGGGGGGCCGGCCAGGAGGCCGCCTGGCGGCAGGCTTCCTTCAGGACCCAGGCCCCCAGGGGAATGATCAGGCCGGATTCTTCCGCGAGGGGAATGAACTCGCTCGGCGCGATCTCGCCCCGGAGCGGATGCTCCCAGCGCATCAGGGCCTCGAAGCCCGCGATGGTGCCGGTCTCCAGTTCGACGATGGGTTGGTAGAGAAGCTGGAAGTCCCCGCGCTTCATCGCCTCCCTCATCTCGGACTTCAGCGATCCGGGCACCGCCCGCGTCGTCTCGGCCGAAGGATTGTGAAAGCGGTAGGTGTTCTTGCCGGCGGCCTTGGCCTGGTACAGGGCCGCATCGGACTGCCGGAAGAGGGCGACGGCATCGTGCGTGTCCCCGGTGCCGAAGGCGATGCCGACACTGGCGCCGACGCTCACGGTGTGGCCGTTGAACGCCATGGGCCGATTGACCGCCTCGATGATGCGCGTCGCCATGGTGCCGGCATCGTGGGCGTGCCGAATTCGGCTGAGGATGATGGCGAACTCGTCGCCGCCCAGGCGCGCCACCGTATCGACGTTGCGAACGACCGCGAGAAGCCGCGCCGCCACGGTCTGCAGCAGGAGGTCGCCGGCGGGATGGCCGAAGCTGTCGTTGATGCCCTTGAAGCCGTCGAGGTCGCAGGTCAGGACCGCAAAGCGGGTGCCGTGCGCCGTCGCGTGACGGATCTCGTCCGTCAGACGCTCCCAGAACAGCGTCCGGTTGGGCAGGTCGGTCAGGGGATCGTGCAGGGCGAGGTGGGCGATGCGCTGCTCGTCGGTCTTGCGCCGGGTGATGTCGATATGCGTGCCGACGACGCGCAGGGGAACGCCGTCGGCGGTCCGGCCGACCACCTTGCCGCGGGCGAGGATCCAGATGTAGTGCCCGCCCTTGGCGCGCAGGCGATACTCGCATTCGAACGCGGCGGTCCGCCCGTCGAAATGATCGGCGAGCGTCCGGCGCGAATGCTCGACGTCGTCCGGATGGATGAGGGAGTACCAGGAGCTGATGTCGGGCACGATCTCGCTGCGGTCGTAGGCCAGCATCGAGGCCCAGTGATCGGACAGCTTGACCTCGCCCGTCACGACATCCCAGTCCCAGAGGCCGTCGCTGCCGCTGTTGAGGGCGAGGGCGAGGCGTTCCTCGCTCAGGCGCAGGGCATCCTCCACCGCCTTGCGTTCGGTGATGTCCCTCAGGGAGGTCACGTAGCCGGTCGGGCTGTTGGTGACCGGATCGCGCGCGAGGCTCTGCGACACCTCCATGGTCACCCACGCGCCATCCTTGCGGCGGTAGCGCTGGCAGGTGGACGCCTGATCGATGCGGGCCCGGGTCAGGTCGTCGAGAACCAGGCCGTAGGCTTCGGCATCCTCGGGATGGACGAAATCGAGGGGCTTGGTCCCGACGAGTTCGTCGGGCTCGTAGCCGAGGACCGTCCGGATGGCGGGCGAGACATAGCGGCGGGTGGTGTCGAGATCCGACCAGATGATCACGTCGGTGCTGGTCTCGGCGAGGAGGCGGAAGCGTTGTTCGCTCTGCCGCAGGGCGCCTTCCGCCATGAGTCGCCTGGCGGCATCGGTCTCACCGGTCACCCGTGCCTCGTGCAGGCGCAGGTGGGCTTCGACGATGACGGCGAGCTCCCCGAGCAGCCGCGTCTCCCGCGCGCCGAAATCGAGGCGCGGTGTCCGGTCCATGATGCAGAAGGTGCCGAGGTTGAGGCCCGAGCGGAGGGCCAGGGGGACCCCGGCATAGAAGCGCGCGCGGGGCTGCCCGACCACGAGCGGACTGTCGGCCGAGCGCGGATCGCCCAGCAGATCGGGAATGACGAGGGGAATCCCCGCCTGCCCCTGGATCGTAAGATCGCAGAACGCCCCCTCGCGGTCGATCCCCTCGCCCTCGACGCCCCATCGGGCCTTGAACCAGATCCGCGTCTCGTCGACCAGCAGCACGAGGACGATCGGGACGGCGAACAGTTCGGCGGCGATGCGGCAGACCGCGTCGAGGTGCGGTTCGGGCGTTGAACCGAGGATACGCAGGGCGCGCAGGGCATCCAGTCGCTCCTGCTCGAGGGTGGGGTGGGGCATGGAAACGATCTCCTGCCTTGCGCGGATCGCGATCGGACCACAGCCTGGATGCGAACTGTCGTCCCGGAACGTTGTGCGAGGATGATAGGGAGAAGTTCTATAAGAAAAACTCGCCTCTCAGTTGATTTCTGAAGGTGGTTTCGAATGCGCTAACGCGGCGCCTCCGGGTCGATCGTCGGACCCCCCATGCTCAAGGGCGGCGTTCCTCGGCGGGGTCAGGTCGAGGCGTGGACCGCCGGGTCCGGTGCCGCGACTCACACGCCCGGGGGCGTCGCGGACGACGTCCCGTCGCAAAGTCCCGAGTCCGGGACCACAGACTCATTCAAATTTCGCGGCCGAGTTCGCGACGTCGCAACACTGTCGATAAAACAACAATCACCAGGATCTTGCGGAAAACTTACAGGTAATACTTCTATAAATTTGAAATTTGAAAATGTATTATCAGACAAAAATCTCAGAAAAATAACGAGCATGAGCCAACTACCGGTTACATACATAATTCATCTGATGGATACATAAAATAAAAGAATAATCGGGCGCCTCAAAAATAAATGACCGTCTGTCTCCGCGATAATCAGGCCTAAATATTTCCGACAACTACCATTGATGCCGCTACATATTTGTCCCAAAATCTCGCCTGCACTGTGATCATCCTGGATTAAGACAAGTGAATTTCGCCCCTCAATACTGTTTGGTCGACACCTTTGGATTGACCTTGGCCGAATGATGGGCGAGCGCTGAGCGCCAAATCACTAAAGATCGGTCCAGGCCTACGTTTGTCGATCCGTCGACTTGGGTTATGGTCCATCACCCGCAGGCGAACAATTTAACGTGACGGAGGCGGTGGATTGGCGGCCGATCGTATTTCGCATAAACAGGCGATCGATTCGCCTCGTCGGGGATATGCGGGGGCGCGGATGAGCAGGATGAAACGGTTCGGCTCACCCCGATGCGGTTCATAAGATCAATGATCATGAAGAAGATCGAGCAAGACCTAATGGCCGAGCCAAGCAGAGACAATGCAACGCGGGAGATCGGTCCCCGCATCAAGTCCCTGCGCCGTTCAGCCGGCCTGAGCCAAGCCAATCTCGGCAGCGCCCTCGGCGTCACGTTCCAGCAGGTCCAGAAATACGAGAGCGGCCGCAGCCGGATCGCGGCGGACAAGCTCCATCAGATCGCCCAGACGATGGGCGTCGACATCAGCTACTTCTACGACACCAAGACCGAGGGAAGCGTGCCCGAGAAAGGTGCGCCCGCGGTGTCGGCGGCCGGGCGGACGGAAGACAGCATCTTCAAGGAGGCCTTCGACCGGATCAAGGACCCCCGCGCGCGCTATCTTCTGTCGGAACTGGCGCGGGTCATCTGCGAGATCGAAGCCGGCAAGTAGCCTCCCGGGCACCCGAGCCAAATCCGATCTCGGGCGTCGCGGAGCGGTGGGCTGCACGCCCTGGGACGTGCCGGGTCGCGGGTTTACCGCTCCCGCCACGCCTTCGCGATCTGATCGGCCAGGGGCTTGAGGAGATACGAGAGAACCGATCGCTCGCCGGTCTGGATGTAGGCCTCCACCGGCATGCCCGGCACGAGCCGCACCTTCCCGAGGCGGTCGCGCTGGTCCTCCGGCACGCGGATGCGGGCGGTGTAGTAGCTGAGGCCCGTCTTGATGTCCTGGCTCACATCGGCGGAGATCCGGGTGACGAGCCCGTCGATCTCGGGTGTGACGCGCTGGTTGAACGCGGGAAACCGCAGGACGGCCTCCTGATCGAGATGGACGTTGTCGATCTCCTGCGGCTGGATTCGCACCTCGACGGCGAGGCTGTCGGAGTCGGGCACGATGAGCATCGCCGGCTCGCTCGGCACCACGAGACCGCCGACCGTATGGACGGTCATCTGGTGTACCACTCCGTCCTGCGGCGCCCGCAGATCCGTGCGCTTGAGCTGGTCGAGGGCGGCGACCCGCTTCTCCGCCAGCTCGGACCAGCGCCCACGGATGTCGGCAAGTTCCTTGCCGACTTCGCCGCGCATGTCCTGGTCGATCTGAAGGATCTGCAGCTCCGTCTCGGTGATCTTGCCGCGCGCCTGGGCCTGTGCGGCCACCAGCTGCCCGCGCTCGCCGTGGAGACGGGCAGCGTCGCGCTCCAGGGCCGTGACCCGCGAGAGGGCGATGAGATTCTTCAACCGGAGCTCGCGTACGCCGACGAGTTCGTCGGCGATGAGCGCGATCTCCTGCGCCTTGGCTTCGGCCTGCTCGGTCAGCCCGGCGATCTCCTGGCGGATCTGCAGGACGCGCTGCTGAAGCTGGGCCTTCTGGCCGTCCCGTCCGGACCGGCGCGTCTCGAACAGCCGCATCTCGCCGTCGAGGAGTTGCGCGACGACGGCGTCCGAGGCCCGGCGTCCCCCGAGATCGGCGGGAAAGGCGATGGACGCGGTTCCGTCGCGTTCGGCCTCGTTCCGGGCGCGCCGGGCGCTCAACTCGTCCATGGCCTTGAGGACGATATCGAGGTTCGCCCGGATCTGGGTCTCGTCGAGGGTGATGAGAACGTCCCCGGCCGAGACGCGCGATCCGTCGCGGACCCGGATGGTGCCGACGACGCCGCCGGTGGGGTGCTGGACCTTCTTCACGTCGCTCTCGACGACGAGCTGGCCGGACGCCATCACGGCCCCGTTGATCTGGGTGACGGTCGCCCAGCCGCCCATGCCGAAGACGAGGACGGAGATGACGCCCGACACGCCGAGGAGGTGCAGACCGATGGAGCGGTCCGCCTGGAACGGTCGCGCGGCAGGGGCGCGACCGTTCCAGGC
>NZ_VRUZ01000094.1:0-15689 GCF_008039485.1 Methylobacterium sp. WL69
GCCCCCCATCGATCACGACCATCTCGCCCGGCAGACCTTCGGCGACGCGGAACTGGCCCGCGACCTCCTGGCGCTGTTCGCCGGTCAATGCCGGCGCCTCCTGCCGGGGATCCGCGATGCGGCCCTGCCCCCGGCCGAGCGGGCGGACCTCGCCCACACCCTGAAGGGCTCGGCCCTCGGGGTCGGCGCCGGCTCCGTGGCGGCGGCGAGCGCCGCCGTGGAGGACACCCTGCGCGCCGGCCGAGAGCCGGGCACGGACGCCCTGGCGCACGCCGTCGCCGCGACCCTGCTGGCGATCCCGCACGGGTGACCGGGGCGAACCCGCCGCAGTGGCCGGGAGGGAACGGCGCGGCGTGTCCCGCGTAAGGGATGGGTTGCCGGCGTCAGCGCAGGAATGCCCGTCGCGCGGCGGCGAACGCTTGCTTTCCGGGGCCTGCCCCTTCAAGGCAGACCTCGCGCCGCACAACCGGCCACACACCCGTTGTACGAGCCCGGAGCCCTTATCGATGCCCAAGATCACCTACGTCGACCATGCCGGCACGGCCCGGACCGTGGACGCCGACGTGGGATCGACCGTGATGGAAGCGGCGATCCGCAACAACGTCCCCGGGATCGATGCCGAATGCGGCGGCGCCTGCGCCTGCGCCACCTGCCATGTCTACGTCGACGATGCGTGGGCCGCCATCGTCGGCCCGGCCGAGGACATGGAGCAGGACATGCTCGATTTCGCCTCGGATGTGCGCACGACCTCGCGCCTGTGCTGCCAGATCCGCATCAAGCCCGAGCTCGACGGCCTCACGGTGACGACGCCGGCCCGCCAGGGGTGAGGGCAGGGTCGCGGGCACGCGTTCCCAGGGCCTCGCAGAAACGGACGAGATAACCGTCCGGGTCCTGCACCAGGACCTGACGGACGCCGACCGCCACGGCGCCGACGCGGTACCAGGCGTCGTGGACGTCGCGGAACAGCGGCCAGTCCAGGGCCGCGAGGGCCGCCAGCACCGGTTCGAGGGTCGCGACGGTGATCTGCAGATTGAGCCCCCGGCCCAGCGGCGGCTCCAGGGGACCGACGGACCAGTTGCCGTTGACCCGGTTGAGCATCACCTGGACGCCGTCCTGCTCCAGGTAGACGAAGCCGTCCTCGGGCCGGGCATAGGCCACGGCGAAGCCGAGTCCGTCGCGCCAGAACGCCAGACTCCGATCGAGATCGAACACGTCGAGCTCCGGCACCAGGGCGGCGAAACCGCCGGCGGGCAGACGGTCGCCGCTCATCGCACCAGTTCGCGCATGGCGGCGTCGATGCCCTCGATGGTGAGGGGATACATCCGCCCGCCGACGATCCGGCGGATCATGGCGATGGACTGGGTGTAGCCCCAGTGATCGGCGGAGACGGGGTTCAGCCACACCGCCTTCGGGAACCGCTCCAGCAGGCGTCCGAGCCAGACCTCCCCGGATTCTTCGTTCCAGTGCTCCACGGAGCCACCCGGCGTCGCGATCTCGTAGGGGCTCATGGAGGCGTCCCCGACGATCACCACCCGATAGTCCGACGGGTAGGTCCGCAGCACCTCCAGCAGGGGCAGGGTCTCGTCGTGGCGGCGGCGATTGTCCTTCCACACGGCCTCGTAGGGGCAGTTGTGGAAGTAGTAGTGCTCCACGTGCTTGAACTCGGACCGGGCCGCCGAGAACAGCTCTTCGGCAAGACCGATGTGCCAGTCCATCGACCCGCCGACATCCAGGAAGAGCAGCACCTTCACGGCGTTGCGCCGCTCGGGCCGCAGCCTCACGTCGAGGTAGCCCTTCGCGGCCGTTTCCCGGATCGTGCCGTCGAGGTCGAGTTCCTCGGCCGCCCCCGTGCGGGCGAAGCGGCGCAGGCGCCGCAGGGCCACCCGCATGTTGCGGGTCCCGAGCTCGACGCCGTCGTCGAGATCCCGGAATTCGCGCTTGTCCCACACCTTCACCGCGCGGAAATTGCGGTTGCCGTCCTGGCCGATGCGGATGCCTTCCGGGTTGTAGCCGTAGGCGCCGAACGGCGAGGTGCCGCCGGTGCCGATCCACTTCGAGCCGCCCTGGTGGCGCTCCTTCTGCTCGGCGAGGCGCTGTTTCAGGGTCTCGAACAGCCTGTCCCAGCCGAGGGCCTTCAGCTCCGCCTTCTCCGCGTCGGTAAGGTACTTTTCCGCGAGTTTGCGCAGCCATTCCTCGGGGATCGCGGAGGGGTCCGTCGCCTCGCCCACGGTCTCGAGACCTTTGAAGACCGTGCCGAACACCCGATCGAACCGGTCGAGGTGGCGCTCGTCCTTCACCAGGGCCGTGCGGGCGAGGAGGTAGAACTCCTCCACGCGCTTGCCGGCGAGGTCGCGGTCGAGGGCCCCCAGAAGGGTGAGGAATTCCCGCAGGGTGACGGGGACCTTGGCCTCGCGCAGGGCGGTGAAGAACTGAAGCAGCATGGGCCGACAACGCGGCACGACGCGGTCCGGGTCAAGGGACCGGCCACGGCCGCGGGAATGCCGGGCGATCCGACATGGCCTGGGTATAACCCGAGATTCCTGTTGATATCCCCGTCCTTCGCCTGGGGAGCGTCGACGGCGGTGTCATCGAAATCGAACACTTGCCCCGCAGGCTCTTCGACAAGTTCAGACGTGATGTCGGAGCGACCGATCGACGACTTCATTGAGGGTGACCGGCATGGCACTCGTCCTGCGCTCGTTGAGCGACTTCAAACGGTTCCTCGCCAAGCCCGGCGCGACGATCCGGGTCGTGCGCAACACCTTCATCGAACGGCAGGGGCCCGCCTATCAGGAGGCCTACCGGCGCAAGGGCATGTACGCCCCCCGCACGGTCCAGGCCCTGTCGAAGAAGGCGGCGGTGTTCGGCGTGCAGGGCCATCCGACGACGGTCTGGCTCTACTGGGACCGCGGCACCCGCAAGTGGCGCTTTTCCGACGACACCGTCGCGATCCCCCTCGACACCGGCCTCGGTCCGCCGGACGAGATCGTCTACCGCTGCAGCGTCTCCCACGACACCGACGCGCCCGACGTGCTGGCCGAAATGGAGCCCGACCCGCGACCGCCCGCGCGCGACGCCTTCGCGAGCCGGCCGACGATGCCGGACCAGGGCCAGGGGCGCCTGCTCTGAGGCGGAGCTGCCGCATCGCGCGTGCCTGCGGAGACGTCCGGATCAATCGATCGCATGAGATGACCGGCTTGCATCAGTCAGACGCGTACTTGATCACCCAATACGGAAGGGTCTTGACGTAAGATGTCCATTCGATGCCGGCCGTGCCGTTCCGAAACGAAGCTACCATCTGCAAAGGCTGTGTGATCTCGCCCTCGACCGCGATCGGACTGGTGTTATCGAAGAGGGCGCCGGAATCGGTATTCCGAACCGCCTCGCGCAACTGGCGCATCGTGCGGTCATACCGGTCGATGATCTTCCGCTCCGGCACCGCATGACCACCGAGTTCCACCCGCGTCCTGACGCGACTGATATTGATCGCCGGATCCTCCGTGCTCACGAAGAAGAGGCGCGTGTCGAAGCCCGACGCCCTCGCTCGCCGGAGCATGTCGATTTTGCTCACGTGAGACATGACGGTTTCGAACGTGAAGCTGAGCGTGGCAGCAAGGCTGGCCTCGACCCTGGCGAGGGCTTCCGCCTGGGCTGCCAAGGCCCGCTCGTCGTCCGATCCAGACGTCAACCGGACGGCAATCTCGTCGGCATTGATGTAGGCGCCGAGATCGATCTCGCGCCGCCGCAATTCATCCGTGAGGGTCGTCTTGCCGGACCCGTTCGGCCCCGCCACCATGATGAAGAACGGCTGAGGCACGCCGGCTCAGTCGATCAGGCGTGAGACTTCTGCAACGGTTTGGCTGGCGGAGAAGCCGTCGCGCCGGCAGCCGCGTCCTTCGTCCGAGTCGCCGCGTCTTCGGCGGCAAGGACCGCCGGCTCGAGGGAGCGGATCTTCCGGGCCGGCGACACGATGACCGCGTGCCCTTCCAGAAGGCCATAGGTCGATAGGCCGGCATCATGTGCCTTTTCGATCGCGACCGCACCGGCATGCTCGGCGATGGCGCTCAGTTCGTGCCAGGACAGATCGGTGATCGCGCGTGTCATGGCGAGACTGTAGCACGTCCAAGTCAGATTTGAAGGGAGCCGCCAGCCGCCTACATCGACGGGCCTGTCGCATCGCCTGCATGCCTCCAGCCTCCGGCGCGCCCTCAGAACCGCGCCGTCAGGAACACCCGCACGTTGCGGCCCGGCAAGAGGATCTCGTCCTTCTTGAACGAGGCCGAGTTGCGGATCTGGTCGTTCAGGAGGTTGCGGCCCTGGAGGCCGAGGGTCACTTCGGAGGCGCCGTACAGCACGGGGTCGAGGGGCTTGGTGTAGCTGACCTCGGCGCGCAGGTCGTCGAAGCCAGGGGTCACCGTCTCGATGGGGGCGATCTCCGTGTGGGCGAAGGCATGGAGCAGGTTCACCCGGGCGAACCAGCCGTCGGCGCGGACGAACAGGCCGCCGCCGACGCGGTGAGGCGGGATGCGCGGCACGAAGGTGCCGTCGTCGAACTGGGCGCGGACGAAGTCGTACTGCGCGTCGAGGCCGGCCCAGCCGTTGCCCACGGGCAGAAGATCGAGCTGCGCGCCGATCTCGGCACCGTAGAAGGTGGCGTTGCGCTGCGAGTAGACGATCTGCTGCAACTCGTCGTCGCTGCCGCAGGAAGCGAAATCGTCGCCGCACCGGAGACCCGTATCCCGCTTGAAGATGAAGCCGGTGTAGCGGGTGTAGTAGCCGGTGGCGTCGAGGCGCAGCGGCCCCTCGGCCCGGCGGATGCTGGCCTCGATGGTGCGGGCCCGCTCCTTCTTGAGGGCGGCGTTGCCGATCTCGAAGGTCTCCGTCGCGTCGTGGGCGCCGCGCGAATACAGCTCGAAGGCCGTGGGCGCGCGCTCGACGAAGCTGCCGTTCAGGCTGGCGACGAAACCATTGGGCAGATCCTGCAGGGCGCCGAAGCTGATGCTCTTCGGGGCGAACCGCCGGCGCCGGCCGTAGGAGAGCGGGTCCTCGCCCTCGACGGGTAGGAAGTCGCCGGGAAACAGCGTCGCCGTGCCGGTGGAGCGGTCCCCCTCGATGCGGCCGGCGGCCTGGAGGCGCAGGCCGCCTCCCACCGCCAGTTCTTCGAAGAGGTACACGGCGTTGCTGCGGGAATCCGTCGGCGCCAGCAGACCACCCGCCTCACCGGCGGTGCCGAGGGTGCGGCGGCCGGCCTGCAGGCCGAGGGCGCCCGTCAGCGTGCCGAGGGCCGTGAAGACCGGGACGTGCTGGAACTCGACGCGGGCCTCCGCCTCGCGGTTCTTGAACGTGGCCCGGATGCCGTCCTGTCCGTCCTCGCCGATCCCGGTCTCGTCGTGGCGGTAGACCGAGCCGCCCGCCCAGAACCGGATCGCCGCGATGGGCCCGTCGAGGGGGCGGAACTCGCCGCGGGCCAGCAGGCGATCCTGACGCGAGTCGAGGCGGGTGCGGTTCTCCGCCGCCGACCCGCCGGGGATCTGATAGAGCGCGTCGTAGTGGCTGTAGGACAGGCCGACGAAGCCGCGGTCGCCGATGAACGACATCCCGACGGCACCGCCCTGGGACTCGTTGGCCGAATTGCGCTGAATCCCGAGGGGCGTGGCGTAGCTGTCGGCCGCCGTCTTGAATCCGTCGGCATGGACCGCGACGTTGCCCGCGCCCGCATCCACCGTCACGGCGCCGAGGCGGCCGTTGTCCACGGTGGAATACCCCGTGGTGGCCGAACCCGAGATGCCGCGCTCGGGGATGAAGGTCGGCACGCGGTTGTTCTCGGCGCTCACCACGCCGCCGATGGCCTGGGAGCCGAAGCGCAGGGAGGCCGGTCCCCGGATCACCTCGATGCGATTGGCGACCAGCGGGTTGATGGGGACGCCGTGGTCCTCGCCGAGCTCCGACACGTCCTGGATGCCGACGCCGTTCTCCTGGATGCGGACCCGGCTGTTGTCGAGGCCGCGGATGATCGGACGGCTCGCGGCGCCGGGCGCGTAGGTCGAGGCCGAGATGCCCGGACGGTCGGCGAGGGCGTCGCCGAGGGTGCGCGGCTGCTCACGGGCGATCTGGTCGGCGGTGACCACGGTGACGGGCGAGAAGGTGTTGATGGCCACCGGCAGGATGCCGGCGGCCGGGGCGCTCGCCACGCCGCTTCCGCGCAACGGCACGATGGGACTCGGCGAGGTGACGCTGAGCTCGGACAGCGTCGCCTCCGCCTCCTGCGCCCGCGCGCCCACGGACATCGCTCCGGCCCCGGCCAGGACCGTCCCCGCCAGCAGTCCCTTCGCCAAACCGACGCGCATCGTCGAACCCCACCCAACAGACGTTATAATGTTTCATCCGACAAACATGATAATGTAACAAGGTCCTTGGCCGGTCGGCCGGTCAATGGTGCGGCCCTGTTGCGCAGGCGCATCGGTCCGGCACGGGGGCGGCGGGCCTTGCCGGCGCCGCCCGCCGTGCCGAAGTCCCGATCCGATGATGTCCGTCTCCCTCCTGGCGATCCTGCGCGGGCTCGCCCTCCTCGTCCTGCTCGGCTTCCTCCTGCCCCTCGGGACCCACGCCCTGTGGTGGCTCGCCCGGGCCGACGCGGCCCCGAGCTGGTCGAGCGCCGGCCTCCTGGCGCGGCCGAAGCCGGACGATCCGGCCCTCGTCCGGGTCTATGCGGCGCGGGTCGGGCGCTGGCGCGGGATCTTCGCCCACCACAGCTGGATCGTGGTCAAGGCCGCCGGCGCCCCCCGCTACACCCGCTACGACGTCGTCGGATGGGGCCTGCCCGTGCGGACGGACGGTTGGGCGGCGGACGGCCTGTGGTTCGGCAACCCGCCCGAGACCATCCTGACCCTCGACGGGGCCTCGGCCGAGGCGGCGATCCCGGCGGTGCGGGCTGCGGTGGCGGATTATCCGCACCGGGCGCTCGGCTCCTACACGGTCTGGCCGGGGCCGAACTCCAACACCTTCGCGGCCCACGTGATGGCCCGCATCCCCGGCATCGCCACGACCCTCCCGCCCACGGCCCTGGGCAAGGACTGGACGCCGCCCGGACGGTTCGTCGAGCGCACGCCGAGCGGGACCGGTCTTCGCATCGGCCTTTACGGCTATGCCGGCGTGACCCTCGGCTGGGTCGAGGGCATCGAGGTCAATCTTCTCGGTCTGGTCGCCGGGATCGACCTGCGCCGGCCGGCGGTGAAGCTGCCCGGGTGGGGCCGCATCGGCATGACGGGGATCGCCGCATGACTTTGACGATTCGCCCCGCCGAGCCTGAGGATCACGACGCCCTGTGGGCGGTCCTCGAACCGACGATCCGCGCGGGCGAGACCTACGCGCTGCCCCGCGATGGCACCCGCGCGGCCATGCTCGCCTACTGGTTCACACCGGGCAACCGTGTCTTCGTGGCCGTGAGCGAGGGCGTGGTACGGGGCACCTCCCTGCTGCGGGCGAACCAGCCCGGCGGCGGCGGCCATGTCGCCAATGCCGGGTTCATGACCCATCCGGATGCGGGTGGACGCGGCATCGCCGGAGCCATGGGCCGGCACGCCCTGGACACTGCCCGGGATGCGGGATTCGCCGCCATGCAGTTCAACTTCGTCGTGTCCACCAATACCCGCGCCGTCGCCCTGTGGCAGCGCCTCGGATTCGCGGTTGTCGGGCGCCTGCCGGGGGCCTTCCGCCATCCAATCCACAGTTTCGTCGATGCCCTGGTGATGCACCGGACCCTGTGACGCGCGTGCGGTGCGGAACCGCCGGGACCCCGCGGACATTCCGCCTCCATGCCTGACCCGAACCCCGACCGCATCGGCCCATCGCCGAGCCCCGATTTTTCGCGCGCCGCCGGCGGGTTGCGGGTCTCCGTCGATCTCAACCGCTGCCAGGCCTATGCCCAGTGCTGCTACGCGGCGCCGGACCATTTCGTCCTGCACGGGGCCGAGGCGCTGCACTACGATCCCGCCCCGACGGCGGCGGCGCGCGACGCCATCGAGCGCGCCCGCGTCGCGTGTCCGGTCCAGGCGATCCTGGTCGAGGATGCGGGAAGCGGACGGCCGTGAGCCAGGACCATCCCTCTCATGGCCGCCCCGCTCACGACCACCTCGTCGTCGTCGGCGCCTCGCTCGCCGGCCTGCGCGGTGCCGAAGCCGCCCGCAAGGCCGGTTTCACCGGTCGCATCACTGTCGTCGGCGCGGAGCCGCACCGGCCCTACGACCGGCCGCCCCTGTCGAAGCAGGTCCTGACCGGCGGCGTCGCACCCGGGGCCACAACCCTGCCGAACCTCGAACCCCTCGATGCGGAGTGGCGCCTCGGCTCGGCCGCCGCCGGTCTCGACCGGTCCGGACGGGCCGTGATCCTGGAGAGCGGCGAGCGCATCGCCTACGATCGCCTTCTCATCGCCACCGGCGCGCGGGCGCGGCCCTGGCCGGATGCGGCCGAGGGCCGGCTCGGGGGCGTCCACACCCTGCGAAGTCGCGACGATGCGGCGGCCCTGCGGGCGTCGCTGGCGACCAAGCCCGGCCGGGTGCTCGTCATCGGTGGCGGCTTCATCGGCTGCGAGGTCGCCGCCGCCTGCCGCGATCTCGATCTGCCCGTCACCCTGGTCGAGAGCGGTTCGACGGTGCTCGAACGGGTGCTCGGCAGCCATCTCGGCTCCGTCGTCGCGGCCCTGCACGCGGCACGCGGCGTCGACCTGCGCTTCGGCGCCAAGGTCGACGCCCTCGAGGATGACGGCACCGGCCACGTGGTGCGCGCCCGCCTCGCGGACAGACGCACCATCGCGACGACGTGCGTGGTCGTCGCCCTCGGCGCGGTCCGCAACACCGATTGGCTCGACGGTTCCGGCCTCGCCTTCGACGACGGCGGCGTCGAGTGCGACGCGGACGGTCACGTCCTCGACACGGACGGGCGCCCCGACCGAACCATCGCGGCCGCCGGCGACGTGGCGCGGTTTCCCCATCCCCTCTACGACGGACGTCGCGTCGCCCTGGAGCATTGGGGCCACGCGGTGGCGCAGGGCGCCCATGCGGGGCGCCTGCTCGCCGGGCATGCCACCGGGCCGGCCTATGCCGAGGTGCCGGCGTTCTGGTCGTCACAGGGTGGGATCACCCTCAAGATGATGGGCCTGACGGAGGGCGCCGACGCTCTGGTCATCGCCCAGGGCGATCCGAAGACCGGGCGGTTCCTCGCCCTCTACGGCCGTGCCGGCCGCTGCGTCGCCGCCGTCTCGTTCGATTCCGTGCGCTGGCTGCCGGCCTATGCCGCGATGGTGGCGGCGGGCGCGCCGTTCCCGCCGATCCGGGGCGCCGTGGACCAGGGCCGCCTGACGGTGCTGCCGCCCGGGTTTCCGAAAGAGGACGAGCGATGAGCGACGCGACCCTGTTCGAGCAGGTCAAGGACGAGGCCAACCGCGTCGATCCGTATCCCCTCTTCGCCCGCCTGCGCCAGACGCCCGTGTCCCGCCAGTCCGACGGCACCTACGTCGCCGCGACGCACGCGGCGATCGGCAGCCTGCTGCACGACCCGCGCATCAGCTCCGAGACCCTGCCGCCGGCCGACCGTCCGAAGACCGGCAACCCGATCTCGGACTGGATCGTGAAGCCGATCCGCGACCGGATCACCGACACCCACCGGCCGTTCATTTTTCGTGATCCGCCCGATCACGACGCCCTGCGCAAGGCGGTGATGCACGAGTTCACGCAAGAGCGTGTTCAGGTACTCCGCGAGCGCTCGCACGTCCTCGTGGACGAGATCCTGGACAAGCACGCCGGTTCGACGAGCTTCGATATCGTTGACGACCTCGCCTATCCGCTTCCCGTGACCATCATCTGCGAGCTGCTCGGCATTCCGACGGAGGACGAGCCGCAGTTCCACGGCTGGGCGACGCAGCTCGCCACCGCCCTAGAACCCGACACCATGGCGGACACCGAGAAGCGATCGGAGAACAGCCGGACCTTCGAGACCATCTCCGAATACATGACCGGTCTCATCAAGGAGAAGCGTCGGCACCCCAAGGACGACATGCTGTCGGGGCTGGCCGTGGACGGCGTGCCGGGTATCCCGCGCATGGGCGACTACGACCTCATCGCCACCTCGATCCTGATGCTGGTGGCCGGCCACGAGACCACCGTGAACCTCATCGCCAACGCCATGCTGGCGCTCATGCGCCACCCGGAGGAGTTCGCCCGCCTGCGCGACGATCCGGCCCGGGCGCCGCGCCTCATCGAAGAGGTGCAGCGCTACGATCCCCCGGTCCAGTTCCGCACCCGCCGGGCGCTGGCGGATATCCCCATGGGCGACGTCACGATTCCCGAAGGCGCGGACGTGATCCTGCTCCTGGCCTCCGGCAACCGCGACCCGGCGGTGTTCACGAACCCCGACCGCTTCGATCCAGACCGGGGCGGCATCCGCCACCTCGGCTTCGGCGGCGGCCTGCATTACTGCGTCGGTGCGCCCCTCGCCCGGTTCGAGGCGGAGGTGGCCCTGACCGCCCTCGCCCGGCGCCTCGACAACCCGCGTCTCCAGGCCGATCCGCCGCCGTATCGGCCCGGTTCGGCCCTGCGCGGCCCCAAGCACCTGCGCCTGTCCGTCGACGGCATCCGCAGGGCCTGATCCGGCCGGCTTGCGGCGTTCCGGCCACACCGGAGCGCAAAGTCGCCGGCCCGCACGGGAATCCCCAGGACGCGGCCGGCCCTGCCTTGCGGCCATCGCATTTGGCGGTGAGGCAGCCCGCACGAGGGTCGTGCCCACGACCCCGACGTGTTCGGGATTTGCCACAGATGCCGCGTCCGCTGCTGACGACCGTCGCCCTCCTCGCGCTCGCCGCCGGCCTGGGCGCCTGCGCCTCGTCGCGTCTCGACGGTCCCGTCCGCGGCCGTGGCCCCGGTCCCCAGGCGGCCCTCGATGTGGTGCCGGCCATGCCCTCGGCCCCCATCACCTCGGCACCCCTGGCGCCCCCGCCGGGCGTCGCTGCCGCGCCCGTGGACGCGCCGATCGGGGCCGATGTCGCCGTCGCCCCGGCGACCCCCGTCATCGCCCCCGAGCCGAGCGTCGCGGCCATCGCCCCGCCGGCCCCGCCCCCCGTGGTCGTGGCCTCCGGCCGCTCCTCCGTGGTCGGCAGCTGGACGGCCAAGGACGCCACCGGCGCGACCTGCCGCGTCGCCCTGTCGAGCGCGCCGGCCCTCGACCTGTACAAGGCCAATGCCGCCGCCTGCCCGAACAAGGACCTCGCCAAGGTCACGGCCTGGGATTACCGCGACGGCGAAGTCTACCTCTACCAGCCCGGCGGCACCGTCACGGCCCGCCTGCGCCAGGGCGGCGGCGCCCTCGACGGCGCGCTGTCCAAGTCCGGCGCGTCCCTGGCGATGGTGCGCTGAGGGGAGGGACCGCGCGCATCTTCGCTCGCCGAACCGGCCTCGGCGGAGGATGCGTCAGGGACTGACCCGCAGGCCGAGCAGCCAGGTGTTGGAGCGGAAGCTCGCCGTGGCGACGGAGCTGTCGACCTGCTGGTAGATGTAGCTGCCGCGCACGGAGAGCCAGCGGTTGAAGCGATAGTCGAGGCGGGCCGTCGCGGAGAACCCGCGCTCGGAGATGTTTACCCGGTCGTAGTCGCTGGTGACGTAGGTGATCCCGCCGATGAGCGAGAGGTTGCGCAGGAGGTCGTGCTGGGCCTCCAGGGTGACGGCCTGGGTCAGGACACCGCTGGAGCCCGGCACGGACGTCTCGACGACACCCGCCGTGGCGTTGAGGCGGACCGTGGTGAGGGGGCTCGCGGTCCAGATGAGGGACGCGCTCATCACCGGGGCCGTGAGGTCGCGCAGGGTCGGGTCGTTGTAGGTGCGGTGCTGCAGGCCGGCCGAGACCTCGCCCGAGACGAACCGGGTCAACGCGATGGTGGCCCCCGCCGATAGGGTCAGTCCGTCGGAATCGCGCCGGATGCCGGATGAATCGACGCGCACGTCGTAGACGCGCGTATCGGCCAGGACATCGACGAACGGCACGATGTTCGGCGAAACCTCGTAGCCGGCCCGCAGCTGCAGGCCGTACTGGTTCAGGTTGCGGTCGCCCTGGGCGATCACGGTTCCGTCGCCGAGGCGCGCATCCTCGAACTGCGAACGGTCGAGGAGGCCGCGCAGGGAGAGCTGGAGGCGGTTGAACACCTGCGTGACGCCCACGGTGGTGCCGTAGCTCATGACGAGGGGGCGCGTCGCCGCCCCGACATTGAGGTCGGGGGTGCCGGTGCGTTGGGTGTCGACGGCGAAACGGCCCTCGACATCGATGCGGGTGTCGCGGTTGGCGTCGATCCGGAGGCGGGTGACGCCGGCGCCATTGGGACGGCTCGCCGCCTGGTTGTCGGGGTAGTCGAGATAGGCCCCCCGCAGCTCGCCGCTGAGCTCGCTCGCCGACCAGTCGCTGCGGAAGGCCAGATCCGCTTCCGTGCGCAGGACCATCGACGGCTTGGCCGCCACACGGGTGATCTGCTCCGGATTGGTGTCGTAGCCGATGCTCTGCTGGAAGCTCGGCAGGAAGGTGAAGGTCCCGACCTTGATCCCGAGGGGCGCGTAGGCCTGATCGATGGACAGGGGCTGGCGCAGGCCGCCGCCGAACAGGAACCCCGTGGTCTGGATGCCGGCGAGCGGCAGCAGGGGTGGCCCGGGGACGCCGATCACGGCACTGCGGACGATCGGCGTCAGCCGCAGGTCGGTGGGCGAGGCCTGGGTGATCTGGCGCGTGGCCCGGATCGTGGGCGACCCGGAGCGGCGGAGCGGCGCCGCCCGCCGCCGCAGGATCGGGCCGAGGGCGCGGTTGTTGGGGGCGCTCGAGGTCCGCAACGCCATGACCGCGCGGGTCGGCGCCCTGGCCCCGGCCCCCGATTCGCCGCCGGACGTGTCGCCGCTCGCGGGCAGGCCCGCTCCCGTATCCGTGGCGCCGTTCCCCGTGACGCGCGACGGCGCGGTGTCGCCGCCCGTCGCGTCGGCGAGGGGATCGGCCTGGGCGGTGGTGCCGAAACTCGGGGCCTGGCTGCGCTGGCTTTGGAACGACACCTGCGCGTCGGCGGCGCCCGGCAGGAGGAGGACGGCCGTCAGGGTGAGGCCGCCGAGGCTTCGGTTCCGCCACTCGCCCGTCGGCCGCACACGCATCACGGACCTGTTGTCCTTCGCAGGGGAGGCGCGGCGCCGTGGGCGCCCCGGACTCGAGGAACGAACCGCCCGGCGGGCGGCGGATCATGGTTAAGAGCGCTACAACCGGCAGGGTTAATGCGCCGTCAACGGACTTGCGGGCCCGACCGAGCGGGGCCGCCGTGCGACCACATTCCGGCGCCATAGGCGCACCATCGCCCGCGTCATGAGCCCTCCACACGGGCTCGATCGGGCGCGACTTCATACGAGGAGACGGGGCGGAATGGCTCCAGCGAACACGGCCCTGGGCGTCGCGGCACGCGACACGGCCTCCGACCCGACACCGGCCGTCGCCTCGGCCCTGCGCACCATCGGAACCGAGCGGGACGGCCTCGCCTGCCTCATGGACGCCATCGCCAGCGGTGTCGGGGGGAACGACCTCGGCGCGGCCTTCACGGCGGCCGTGGCGCATCTCAGCCGCGCCCGGGGCCGGGCGATCCTCACCGGCATGGGCAAGTCGGGCCATATCGGCCGCAAGATCGCCGCCACCTTCGCCTCCACGGGGACCCCGGCCCTCTACGTCCACCCGGCGGAGGCGAGCCACGGCGACCTCGGCATGATCCAGCCCGAGGACGTGGTGGTGGCGCTGTCGTGGTCGGGCGAGACCACGGAGCTCGCCGACATCATCGGCTACGCCCGCCGCTACCGCGTCGGCCTCATCGCCATCACGGCCAATCCGGGCTCGACCCTGGGACGGGAGGCGGATGTCTGCCTGACCCTGCCGAAAGCCCGCGAGGCCTGTCCCAACGGCCTCGCCCCCACCACCTCGACGGCGATGCAGCTGGCGCTGGGCGACGCCCTCGCCGTCGCACTCCTCGAAGCGCGCGGTTTCTCGGCCCGGGAATTCGGCATCTACCATCCGGGCGGCCGCCTCGGCGCGTCCCTGCGTCAGGTGCGCGAGGTGATGCACACGGGCGAGCGCCTGCCCGTGGTCGCGCGCGGCACGCCCATGCGCGAAGCCATCCGCGAGATCGACGCCAAGGGCTTCGGCTCCGTGCTGGTGGTGGAGGCGGACGGACGCCTCGCCGGCATCGTCACCGACGGGGATCTCCGCCGCAACGTCTTCCGCAGCGACCTCGACAGCCTCGCCGTCGAGGCCCTGATGAGCGGCACCCCGCGCACGGTGGTGCCGGAAACGCTGCTGGCGAAGGCCCTGGAAATCCAGGAATCCATGAAGATCACCACCCTGGTGGTGATCGAGGACGGCCGTCCCGTGGGCCTCGTCCACTACCACGACCTCCTGCGGTCCGGCGTCGCCTGACGTCAGGGGCGGCCGAGCCAGCGCCCGATCCGGGCCGTGAGCGGCCCGCGCTCGGCCCGGCGCCGTGCGGCGTCCCGCTTGGCGTCGTAGGCTTCGAGAGCGTCGAACTCCGCGGCCCGACGCACCAGTTCCTCCGCCACCCCCTCGGGATCGGGCACGGACCAGCCGAAATGGAAGCCGTCGTCGGGCCCGGCCTCGCTCCCGGCCGGGTGATAGTAGCGCCCCCGCGTGCCGTTGAGGCCGTCCAGCAGGGGGAAGTTCGCGTTGAGGTGCGGCGCCCAGTTGAGGCCGAGGATGCGCCGGCCGGGCGCGGCGAAGGCCGCGGTGTGGAAGGCCGATCCGGTCGTGCCCATCACCACCCGGCGCTCCGAGAACAGCCGCACCAGATCCGGCAGTTCGAGGGCCTCCGGATGGAGGATATCGACCCCGCGCCGGGCGAGCGCCGCTTCGAGGTCCGGTTCGTTGCGCAGGCGCGAGATGCCGGAGGCGAGACGCGTCTTCGACAGGTAGGCCGGGCGTTCGATGCCATCGACGGTCACGCCCGACCAGAACGGGCGTCCGATGGTCCGCACCAGGTCGGCATGGACGGCGTGGGCGGAGGCCTGCTCCACGAGGCTCGGCTCCGGCAGCAGGAGGTACGCAATCCGGGTCGGACGGTCGAACCGTACCAGGTCGCGCGGCGTCAGGCCGAAGGCCGACAGGACCGGGGCGAGGAAGGGCAGGGCGGCGGGCTCGGCGTCGCCCCGGTAGAGCAGACGCGGCGGCGGGCCGTGCCAGTCGAGGAGGGGCCACAGGCGCCCCAGCGTACCGACGAGAAAATGCCCGTAATGGGGTGCCAGGGGCCCGAGGTAGAGGTGCGGGACCGGCTCCGCACCCGCCACCGGGTCGACAGCGGCGACGTTCGGGGGATTGCCGTCGGGGTGCGTGCCGTCCAAGTGCGTGCCGTCCGGCCCGGTCACGGACCAGGGCGCGGTGTCCGTCGCGGGCCGGTAGACCGCGTCGGTCACCACGCGAAGGGCCGGCGGGGCGGCGATGCGGTCGGTCCGCCCCCACACCACCCGGCAGCGCTCCAGAAGATCGGTCACGACACGGCTCGTTCCCCGGGGCAGGCCCGATTCCGTTGCGGACGGGATGACGCGAACGGACCCCGGCCCCTCGCCTTCCGGCGACGTGACGGCGGTCGTATAGTCCGGTCATGCCGTCCACGCCATCCCGCCCCC
>NZ_VRUZ01000095.1:0-15615 GCF_008039485.1 Methylobacterium sp. WL69
GGGCAGGGCCATGGGTACGGAAGCCTCGATGAGGGGGGGCGACGGCCAGCACGGCCGAGGCCCGAAAATCATCCATCTAGCGCATCGGTCCGAAAGGTGGACACCGGCTTTCAGGCCGATGGCAGAACAGGGACCCGGAGCGCGTGCGGAATGCCCCCGCGCTCGCGATCCGGAACGCCCGCGAAAACCCGCACGGTTGCCCGGCCTACCCCCCTCGTGTAAGGGACCGCCTTCATCTTTCGAGGACGGCGCGCGGCGTCGTCCGGCGGGACATGCTGCGCGACCGGGGGGCGCCGGGCATCGTGGGCCGGCCTCAAGGTCCGGCCATCGCCGGCGCGGGCCGGGGTGGCGGGATATCCAGCAAACACGGCGAGAACGCATGTCCGACCTGACCCAGACCGCCACCTTCGACCGCGTCGCCGAGATCATCGCCGACACCGCCGACATTCCGCGCGACACCATCACGCCGGAAAGCCACGCCATCGACGACCTCGGCATCGATTCCCTCGCCTTCCTCGACATCGCCTTCGCGGTGGACAAGGCCTTCGGGATCAAGCTGCCCCTGGAGCGCTGGACCCAGGAGGTCAACGAGGGCAAGGTCCCGGCCGAGGAGTACTTCGTCCTCAAGAACCTCTGCGCCCGCATCGACGCCCTCGTCGCCGAGAAGGCCGCCAAAGCCTCTTAAAGCCGCCGGAACCCCAGCCATGCGGCTCGAATATTTCGAGATGATCGACGCGGTGACGGTCCTGGACCGGGCCGCCGGCCGGATCGAGGCCGTGGCCCGCGTGCCGATGGAGAGCCCGGTCTTCGAGGGGCACTTTCCCGGCCATCCCCTGGTGCCGGGCGTGCTGCTCACCGAGACCATGGCCCAGGCCTCGGGCTACCTCATCCTGGCCCATCTCGGCTTCCGGCAGATGCCGTTCCTCATGGGGGTGGACAAGGCGCGGTTCCGGTCCTTCGTCGGCCCCGGCGCCGAGCTGGCGGTCGAGGCGACCCTCGAGCATGACGGCTCGGGCTACGCCGTGACCAAGGCGGCCATCCGCCACGACGGCAAGCCGCTCTGCAACGCCGAACTGCGCTTCCGCACCATGCCGTTCCCCGACGGCCTCGACGGGCCCATGCGGGCACGGGCGCGGCGGATCGGCCTCCTGGATCTCGCGGGGATCACGACGGAACCGGAGCCAGCATGAACGACGTCGTCGTCACCGGCCTCGGCCTCGTCTCCTGCGCGGGCGAGGGCATCGCGGCCCATCTCGACGCCCTCGCGGCGGGCGCGCCGGCGCGGACCGACACGGAGCGCTTCGCGCCCTACACGGTGCATCCCGTGGCGCCCCTGGCCCTCGACGGGCAGATCCCCAAAAAATCCGACCAGCGCCAGATGGAGCCGTGGCAGCGGCTCGGGGTCTACGCCGCCGGCCTCGCCCTCGACTCCGCCGGACTGAAGGGCGACGCGGCCCTGAAGGGCGCCATGCACCTCGTCGTCGCCTGCGGCGGCGGCGAGCGCGACACGGCGGTGGACGGGGCGATCCTCACGGGGCTTCGCGACGCGGAGGATGCCGGCGCCTACCTCAACGAGCGCCTGCTCAACGACCTGCGCCCGACCCTGTTCCTCGCCCAGCTCTCGAACCTGCTCGCCGGCAACATCGCCATCGTCCACGGGGTCACGGGGGCGTCCCGCACCTTCATGGGCGAGGAGGCCGCCGGCACCGACGCCCTGCGCATCGCGCAAGGTCGCATCGCCTCGGGTCAGGTCGACTGCATGCTGGTGGGCGGCTCCTACAGCGCCGAGCGCCCGGACGTGATGGTGGTCCACGAGATGGGCGGCTACCTGCGCGCCAAACCGTTCCGGCCGGTGTTTTCGCGGGAGCCCGAGGCCGAGGCCGGGTTCATCCTCGGCAGCGGCGCCGCCTTCCTGGTCCTCGAATCGGCGGACCACGCCCGCGCCCGCGGCGCGAAAGCCCTCGCCCGGCTCATGCCGGTCCGGAGCGACCGCACCCGGCGCGAGCCCGGCGCCACGGCGCGGAGCGTCGAAGCCCTGTGGCGGGCATCGGGGCTGGAGACGCCCGACCACGTGATCTCGGGCGCCACGGGCGTCACCGGCATCACGGCGGAGGAAGGCGCGGCCCTGGCCCGCCTCGCGGCCGGCATCCCCATCACGGCCCTGGGCGACGTCACCGGCCATACCCTGGAAGTGACGGCGCCCTTCGGCGCGGCCCTGGCCGCCGGCCTCGTGGCGGAGGGCCGGGCCCGCGAGGTCGCCATCACCACGGTCGGCCACCGCCGCGGCGAGGGCGTACTCCGCGTCTGTGCGGTCTGACCGAGCCAGGATCGGATTCCCTCCCCCTTGCGGGGAGGGTTAGGGTGGGGGTGGTGCCGGAGGAGGCGCGACCTTTCCGGCACCACCCCCACCTCCGGCTCCTCCCCGCAAGGGGGAGGAGAGGTGCTCCGGCACCGGCCTCACGAACCGTGAAACGGTGTAGAACGGCGCGATGACTGACACTTCCTTTCGCGACAGCAAGGGCCGCCCCCTGGTGGCGGTCACGGGCCTCGGCATCGTGACCTCCCTGGGCCAGGGCCAGGCCGACAACTGGGCGGCCCTGACCGCCGGGCGCTCGGGCATCCACGCCATCAAGCGCTTCCCGACGGAGGGCCTGCGCACGCGCATCGCCGGCACCGTCGACTTCCTCGACACCGATCCGCTGGTGGCCCCGGCCCTGTCGCAGCGCTTCGCCGAAGCCGCCGCCGAGGAAGCCATCGCGCAATCGGGCCTCGGCGCGCGGGGCGACTTTCCCGGCGCCCTGTTCATCGCCGTGCCGCCCGTCGAGATGGAATGGCCCCAGCGCCGGGCCATGGCCGAGGCGTCGGGCCAGGACGGGCCGATCACCTATTCGGACCTCCAGCGCGCCGCCGCCAGCCGCCGGTTCGACGCCTGGCACGACCTCTTCATCTTCGGCACCGTGGCGGAGAACATCGCCGACCGCTTCGGCACGAAGGGCTCGCCGATCTCGCTCTCCACCGCCTGCTCGTCGGGGGCGACGGCGATCCAGCTCGGCGTCGAGGCCATCCGCCGGGGCGAGGTGACGGCGGCCCTCTGCATCGGCACCGACGGCTCGGTGAACCCCGAATCCCTCATCCGGTTCTCCCTGCTCTCGGCCCTCTCGACCCAGAACGACCCGCCGGAGGCCGCCTCGAAGCCGTTCTCGAAGAACCGCGACGGCTTCGTCATGGGCGAGGGCGCCGGCGCCCTCGTGCTGGAGGAGGCCGGGGCCGCACGGGCGCGGGGGGCAAAAATCCTCGGCTACGTGCTCGGCTGCGGCGAGAAGGGCGACGGCTTCCACCGCACCCGCTCCAGCCCCGACGGCGCCCCCGGCATCGCGGCGATCCGCGCGGCCCTGGACGATGCCGGCACGGGCCCCGACGCCATCGACACCGTCAACGCCCACGGCACCTCGACGCCGGAGAACGACAAGATGGAGGCCATGGGCTGCGCCGCGGTGTTCGGCGACCGCATCGGCCGCCTGCCGATCTCGTCCAACAAGTCGATGATCGGCCACACCCTGACGGCGGCCGGGGCCATCGAGGCGGTGATCTCGCTGCTGACCATCGCCCACGGGCGCATCCCGCCGACCATCAACTACGCGGTGCCGGACCCGGCGATCCCGCTGGACGTCGTCGCCACCGCCCGCGACGCCCGGGTCTCCCGCGTCCTCTCGAACTCCTTCGGCTTCGGCGGGCAGAACACCTGCCTCGTGCTCGGGGACGAGCCCGCATGAGCACCCGCATCCTCGTCACCGGGGGCGCCTCCGGCCTCGGCGCCGCCCTGGTGCGGGCCCTCGTCGGCGCCGGCCACGACGTCGCCTTCACCTACCGCTCGTCGGGGGAGGCCGCCGAGGCCCTGGTGGCCGAGCTCGCCGCCGCCCATCCGGCGCGGATGGTGACGGCCCACGCCCTCGACCTCGCCGACCGCACCGCCCTCGACGCCTTCTGCGAGTCCCTGGAGGACGAGGCCTTCTACGGCCTCGTCCACAATGCCGGCCAGTCCTCCGACGCGCTCGCGGCGATGCTCGACCAGGACCGGGCCGAGGCGGCCATGCAGGTGAACTTCTGGTCCCTGACCCGCCTCGCCAAATCCCTGGTGCGGGGCATGATCCGCGCCCGCTCAGGGCGCATCGTCGCCATCGGCTCGGTGGCGGCCCTCCGGGCCAATCCGGGCAACGCCGCCTACGCGGCGAGCAAGGGCGCCCTCATCGCCTATTGCCGGACGCTGGCCATCGAGTCGGCCAAGCGCGGGGTCACCGTCAATGTCATCGCCCCGGGCTTCATTGATACCAGCATGATGGCGCCCTACGCCGCCCACCGGGCCGGCATGGAGCGCCAGATCCCCGCCGGACGCTTCGCCCGGCCGGAGGAAGTCGCGGCCCTCGCCGCTTTCCTCATGGGGGAGGGGGCGGCCTACATCACCGGCGCGGTCCTGCCCGTGGACGGCGGCCTCACCGCGATGATGGGCGTGCACCGCTCCTGAGACCCGCGCTCCCGAGATCCGCGCTCCCGAGACCCGCCATGCGCCTTCCCCTCGCCCTCGCCGTCCTCGCCCTGGCGGGCCCGGCTTTCGCCGTGGAGGCGTTTCGCGTCGACGGCCTGCCCCGCGGCGAGGGCCTGACCCTGCGCGAGACGCCGGACGCCGCCGCGCCCGCCCTCGGGCAGGTGCCGGCCGGCGCGCGCATCCGGGGCTTCGGCTGCACCAGCGACACCCCGAGCGGCCTGACCTGGTGCCGGGTCAAGGCCGGCCCGATCCTCGGCTGGGCGCGCCGACGCTATCTTGCTCCGGACTGAACAGGGGCGCGGTCCCCGGCTCTTTAAGCTTCCTTTACCATAGTTGAGCAAAGTCAGGCCCGAAGGACAGGCCGCCATCATGGCGCCGTGCCTTCAGCCGGACGGCGCATGTTCCTGTTCACCACGCCCCCCGCCACCACCCGCGACACCGGCGCCGCCCGGGATGCGGGGACGCGCGCGGTTTCGGGCACGACTTCGGGGACGAATTCGGGCTCGGCCGTCGTCGCGGCGATCCGCGACGGGGCGCAGAGTTCGGGCGTGGGCTTCGACTACCTCCTGGCGACGGCCCGGCGCGAATCCGCCCTCGATCCCACGGCGAAGGCCGGCACCTCCTCGGCCACGGGCCTGTTCCAGTTCATCGAGCAGACCTGGCTCGGCACCATGAAGAACGCCGGGCCGAAGCTCGGCCTCCAGACCTATGCCGACGCCATCACGGCGCGCCCCGACGGCACCTACGCCGTCACCGACCCCGACGCGCGCCAAACGATCTTGGATCTCCGCCGCGATCCTAAGACCGCCGCGACCCTCGCCGGCGCCCTGACCCAGCGCAACGGCGAGGCCCTGACGGCGGCTTTGGGCCGCGAACCCACGGGGGGCGACCTCTACGCCGCCCACGTCCTCGGGGCCCGCGGGGCCGCCGCCCTCATCAACACTGCCCAGGCGAGCCCGGCCCGCGCCGCCGCCCTCGACATGCCGGAGGCGGCCGCGGCAAACCGCAACCTGTTCTACGACCGGACCGGCCGGGCGCGGGGGGCCGCCGAACTCTACGCCCTCCTGTCGACGGCCCGCTCCACGGGTGCCCCGGCGGCGGCCCCGACGGCCGCTGCCAGCCCCCTCGTGCCGCCGGAGGGCACCACCGCCTACGCCTCCCTCGACGGCGGCCTGCGCTCCCTGTTCCAGACCGACAAGCGCCAGGGCGCGGTCTCGGACGGGGTCGCCAAGCTCTGGCAGGGCCGGGCGGCCACGGACACGGTCCGCAGCGCCCCCACCTACTTCCCGCGCTCGGACGGGACGGCGGACACCGTCCTGGCGGCGGTGCAAACCACCGCCCCGGTGCAGCCTGCCCCGGTGCAAGCCATGGCCACGGAGGCCTCCGGCCCGGCGACGGCGGCCTCCGCCGCCCTCGTCGGGGCGCCGCTGCCGCCGCGCCGGCCGGCCGAATTCACCACGACGTTGGCGGCCCGGACCGGCACAGCCCTCGATCCCTCCCTCCTCACCGCCCGGAGCGGCCCATGATCATCCGCCAGTTCCTCGCCTGGACGCAGCACGCCTCGGCCGAGCGCCGGGCGGAGGCGGCCGGCGCCCTGGTCCAGGCCATCCTGCACGGGGGCCTCGCCCCCGACACGGCGGGGCAGGCGGAGGCCACGATCCTCGCGCTCCTCGACGACCCGGCCCCGCTGGTGCGGCGCGCCCTGGCCGTGGCCTGCGCGACCAGCCCCGCGACGCCGCGCTCCCTCGTGGTGGCCCTGGCCGGCGACCTGCCGGACATCGCCTGCCTCGTCCTCAGGCGCTCGCCCGTGCTCACGGATGCCGACCTCGTCGACGGCATCGCCATCGGCTGCGAGGCGGCGCGCGTCGCCATCGCCGAGCGGCGCGACCTGTCGCACGCGGTGGCGGGCGCCATGGCGGAGATCGCCGGGCCCGAAGCCCTCGCCGCGATGGTGCGGAACCGCAGCGCCCGCATCACCGCCGGCAGCCTCCTGCGCCTCGTCGCGCGCCACGGCGACGACGCGTCCCTGCGCGAGGCGGTGCTGGCCCGGCCCCACCTGCCCCTCGAAGTGCGCCAGGCCTGCACGGATCGGCTCGCCGAGGTCCTGTCGCGCTATGCCGTCGCGTCCGGATGGCTCACCCCGGCCCGGGGCGAACGGGCCGGCCGGGAGGCGCGCGAGCGGGCGACCCTGGAATTCAGCACCGGGGCGCATCCCATCGACCTCGCCCGCTTCGTCGCCCACCTCCGCACCCACGGCCAGCTCAACGCCGGCCTGATCCTGCGGGCGATCCTGTCGGGCCACATGCCGTTCGCCGAGACCGCCCTGGCCGACCTCGCCGGCCTCGCCCCGGCCCGCGTCGCCGGCCTGATGCACGAGGGATCGAGCGCCGCCTACGCCGCCCTCCACCGCAAGGCGGGCCTGCCGGCCATGCTGCTGCCGGCCTTCACCGCCGCCCTCTCGGCCTGGCGCGAGGCCGGCCGGGGCGAGAGCACCGCGCGGGGTGCGGCCCTGTCGCGCCTGATGATCGAGCGGGCGCTCACCGCCTGCGAGACCATGCCGTTCGCCGACGCCCAGGGCGTCATGGCCCTGCTCGCCCGGTTCGAGGCCGAGGCCGCCCGCGATGCCGCCAGGACCGTGACCCGGGCGATGGCGGCGCAGCCGGCCCTGGCGGCGCCGACGACCGAAGCGTTTCCCGAGGCGGAGGTCGTCGCGGCGGCGGCGGAGATCCTCGACGCCGAGTGGCGCGAGGCGAAGCGGCAAGCACCCCGTGACCAAGCACCCCGTGACGAAGCCCCCCGCGAGGCAGCGGCCCCCCACGCCGCCGCCATGAGCCGGACGCTCCGGGAGACCGCAGCGATCACCGGACACCGCGACACCCTCGACCTGTCGGAGACGCCCCGGATCTCGGACACGCCGGACGTTCCGGAGACGCCCCAGATCCTGGAGACGCCAGAAGTCCTGGTAACGCCAGTAGCCCCGGAGACGTCCGAAGGCGTGACGGCATCCGTGCAGGATGCGGGCGCCACCGCCGCAGCGGCCCCCGAAGCGGCTCCGGCCGCCGGGATCGTCGACGACGGGGTCGCCGTCGAAGCCCAGGAGGCCGTCCAAACCGAGGGAGCCGTCCAACCCGGGGAGGCCGGCCGGAACGACCCCGTCGGCCTCATCCTCGAAGCCCTGCCGCGGGCGATCCTGGCGCAGTTCCAGGAGGACCGGGCGGCTAAGCTGCGGGAGACGACGCCGCAGGACGACGCGCAGACCCGCACGGCGACCGTCGCGGAGATCCTCGACACCATCCCGAACGCCCTCGTGGCGAGCTACCGCGCCGACCGGGAGCGCGTCCGCCTCGCCGCGTGAGGCGTCAGCCGAACTGCTCGCGAAGAATCCGCTCGTCGAGGCTGTGGCCGGGGTCGTGCAGGAGCACGAGGTTGGTGGCGTGGTCGAGCCAGGTCTCGACGGTGGCGACCCGGCGGAACTCCGTGTGGTCGGCCACCGCCGCCACGGGCCGGTGCTCGGCATCGAGCACCTCGATGAAGATGCGGGCGTGATCGGGCAGGAGCGCCCCGTGCCAGCGGCGCGGGCGGAAGGACGAGATCGGCGTCAGGGCCAGCAGGCGGGCGTTCAGGGGCAGGATCGGCCCGCCCACGGAGAGGTTGTAGGCCGTGGACCCGGCTGGCGTCGCCGCCAGCACCCCGTCGGCGATGAGTTCGGGCAAGCGCACGTGGCCGTCCACCGAGATCCGCAGCTTGGCGGTCTGATGGGTCTGGCGCAGCATGTAGACCTCGTTCAGGGCCCGCGCCCGGTGCCGGCGCCCCTCCGTGTCGACGGCCTCCATGAGCAGGGGGTGGATGCGGCTGCGCTTGGTGTTCTCGAGGCGCTCGAGGAGGTCCTCCTCGCGGTACTCGTTCATGAGGAAGCCGACGGTGCCGCGGTTCATGCCGTAGATCGGCGTGCCGGCATCCATGAAGCGGTGGAGGGCCTGGAGCATGAGGCCGTCGCCGCCGAGGGCCACCACCACGTCCGCCTCCTCGGGCGGCACGTGGTCGTAGCGGCGCATCAGGGCGTCCGCCGCCTGGCGCGCGTCGTCCGTCGGGCTCGCGATGAACGCGATCGTGTTGAAACGCCGCGACATGAACCCCCGCCCCGTTGACCCGACCGCGATCCGCGTCGCACCCCGGCGCACCGCGCGGGATGCAGCCGCCGGTCCGCGATCGGGAGACCCATAGCCAGGAGACCCATAGCATGGAGCGTCCGCTTCTCGTCTACACCACCTTCCCGGATGCCGACGCGGCCCTGGCCGTGGGCGAGGCCCTGGTGCGCCTGCGCCTGGCCGCCTGCGTCAACGTGCTGCCGGGGATGCGCTCGGTCTACGCCTGGAAGGGCGCGGTGGAGCGGGCCGACGAGGTGGTGGCCCTGATCAAGAGCCGCGAGACCCTGGCCGAGCCCCTCGGTGCCGCCCTCAAGGCGCGCCACCCCTACGAGACGCCGATCATCCTCCACCTGCCCGTGACCGGCGCCGACCCGGACACGGCGGCGTGGATCGCCGAGGAGACCGGCGGCGCTGTGTAGGACCGTTTCGGATCGAACAGGCGCACCAGTGCTCCCTCTCCTGGAAGGAGAGAGTTGGGGTGAGGTGCGTGGACTCTCCGAAAAGGTCACACACCTCACCCTGTCCCTCTCCTTCCAGGAGAGGGGACCCGCGCCAAGCCCCGTCATCGGCGATACTCGCGATACGTCGAACCCATCAGGCCCCGTTCAACGGATAGCTTCGCCCCTTCCACACGGCGGCGCCGGCGGCCTTGCGGCGCAGGAGCACGTTCCACTGGATCAGGAGCGCCACGGTCACGGCCACGGGATGCAGCGGGATCGTGACGGCGGGCTCGCGCATGGCGAAGGTGATCGCCGCCCGCGTGCCGAGGGAGAGCAGGAGCGCGGCCAGCGCCAGCCCGGCCGCGACGGGGGTGACGAGGCCGAGGCCGAACAGGATCAGCAGCAGCACCGGCAGGATGTGACCGCCGAACAGCAGCAGGCTCCAGACGGGCAAGGCGCGCGGGGTCGCCATGCCCTCGTGGGCGTTCTTCGAGAACCCGGCCCAGGCTCCTCCCCAGCCCCGGTACATCCGGCAGGTGGCGAGGGCGTGCCCGGCCACGAGATCGGTGCGGTGGCCCGCCCCGCGAAGGCGGCGCGCCAGCAGCACGCCGTCGTGGAGGAACCCCCGGATCGCCCCGTGGCCGCCCGTGGCGGCGTAGACCGCCCGGTCGACGAGGACGAGCTGGCCGCAGGCCGCCCCGAGGGACGTGCGCAGGGACGACCGCATCATCGGCACCGGCAGGTAGCCTACGAGGAGGAAGCCGATCATCGGCACGGTGAGACGCTCGCCGAGGGTGCCCATGCGCTGGCGCGGCACGCCGCTGACGAGGGCGGCGTCCGTGGCGGTGGCGTGCGCCGCCAGGGACGCCGCCGCCGCCGGCGCCAGGGTCACGTCGGCGTCGATGAACAGCAGGTGTTCGAAGCGGGCACGCCCGGCCAGCACCGCGCAGGCGTGGTTCTTGCCCGTCCAGCCCTCGGGCAGGGACGGGATCGGCACGAGCGTCAGGCGCGGGTCGGTGGCGGCGATGGCCCGCACGAGGGCGGCGGTGGCGTCGGTGGAGTGGTCGTCGCCGACCAGCACCTCAATGCTGGCCCCCGTGCCGGCCAGCGCCGCCCGCACGGTGTGTTCGATGGTGGCGGCCTCGTCGCGGGCCGGGATCAGGATCGAGACGCGGGGCGCTTGTTTCGCGCCCGGCCCATCGGCTTCCGACGTCCGCGATGAGTCAGCCTGAACCGCGACGGGCCCCCTCTCCTGGAAGGAGAGGGCTGGGGTGAGGTGTGTGGACTTTTCGGAGATGTCGCACACCTCACCCTGTCCCTCTCCTTCCAGGAGAGGGGACCCGTGCTGCCGGCGCGCGGCCTCGCTGCGAGACGCATCCGGCACCGGCGTGCGCAGGGCGACGAGGTTCACGGCGGCGAGGATTGCCGGCAGGAGGGCGAGCAGCACCGAAAGAATCGCGAGGGTGAGGATCACGGCTGGCGGTCTTCCTCGGGCAAACGATCTGGCTCGGCACGGTGGGCGGGCTCGAAGCGGCGGCCGGTGAGGGCCGCGCGCAGGCGCCGCGCGAGATCGTAGACGCCGCCGACGCCCTTGGCACCCGAGACGAGCGCCGTGAACCGAGCGGGATCGCGGGCGATGACGTCGCCGGCGAGGCGGTCGAGGGTGTCGGTCAGGGCCGCCTCCATCCGGGCCAGGCGCTCGGGCCGGGCCAGGGCCAGGAGGTCCGCGCCCCGGATCGGCGGCCCGAAGGCGGCACAGGCCTCCGCCCCGCGCTCTTCCCAGAAGGCGTAGTCGAGGGCCAGGGGCACGAACAGGGTGTCGGGGGCGAGCTCGGGCAGGCGGGCGACGCCGGCGCGGAGATCGAGGGGCCGGGCGCGGACGTCGGCGAAGCGCCCCTGCGCGGTGATCCAGATCATCGCGCCGGGCCGCGCCAGAATGGTTCGCGATGAGCGGAGGAACTGGGCCGCGCCGCGGGCCGAATCGAGGTCGACCGGGAAGGCGCCGATGCGGGCGAAGATCGCGTAGCGCTCCAGCATCCCGGCATCGAACGGGGCGTGGCTGTCGCGCTTCGGGAACAGCCGCCCGGCGAGCAGGATGACCACGGCGGCGTCCCACCATGCCGGGTGGTTGCAGTAGACCACGACGGGGCCGGGATGGCCGGCACAATCCGGAACGCCCCAGCGGGCGATCCGCAGGGCGTTCATGTGGCGGCGCAGGAACCGGTCGAAATACCCGACCATGAACCGCCAGACGAAGGCCGAGCGGGTCGGGGCCGACACCGCCCGGTCCTTGAGCAGATTTCGCAAAAGTGGTCACCGGTTTTGCGTCGAAACTCTGCGACGGATCAGGGAGCTAAGCAGGTTCGCGTCGGCGCGCCAACGCGAACCGGCTCAGGCGCTCGCCCGCACCTCGCCGCGCGCGTCGGTGTCGTGGGCGTCCGCCGCGATCCAGCCCGACATCATCACCATGGGCATGCCGGGGCCGGGATGGGCGGCGCCGCCGGCGAGGTAGAGGCCGCGCACCTTGCGCGAGCGGTTGCCGGGCTTGAACGCGCCCATGAACTTGCCGTGGGAGGCGAGACCATAGATCGCGCCGTTGAGCACCCGGTAGCGCTCGTGGATGTCCTGCGGCGTGAGGTGGCGCTCGACGACGATGCGCTCTTCCAGGTCCGGCATGCCGGCCGTGCGCTTGAGCTTGTCCAGGATCACCTGCCGGTAGGCCGGGAACATCTTCTGCCAGTCGTGATGCGGCCGCAGGTACGGCGTGTGGACGAGGACGTAGAGGGCCTCGCCGCCCTCTGGCGCCACGCTCGGATCGGTGGAGGACGGCGCGGCGAGGTAGGCCGTCGGGTCCGGCGCCGGCTCGCCCTTGCGGTAGATGTAGTCGAACTCCTCCTCCGGGTTGCGGGAGAAGACGAAGTCGTGGTGGCTGAGGTGGTCGTAGCGCTTGTTGAGGCCGAGGTAGAGCACCACGCCCGAGCAGGCCGGCTCGAAGGACTTCTTCTCGTAGGCCTTGCCGACGGCGCCGCCGACGAGTTCGCGGTAGGTCCGCACGCTGTCCATGTTGGAGATCACGGCGTCGAACGGGGTGGTGCCGGCGGCGGTGCGCACGCCCGTCACCGTGCCGTTCTCGGTGGCGATGCCGGTGACCTCGTCGCCCGGCCGCAGGGTGGCGCCGAGTTCTCCGGCGAGCTTCGACAGCGCCTCGGCCACGGCACGGGTGCCGCCCATGGGGTACCACACCCCTTCCGCCGTCTGCATGTGGGCGATGGCGCAGAGCACGGCCGGCGCGCCGTAGGGGGACGAGCCGACATACTGCACGAAGTGGTCGAGCATCTGGGCGAGGCGGGCGTCCTTCACCTTGGAGCGGATGGTGCCCGCCACCGACGAGCCCATGCGCAGGGACAGGACATCCCGCAGGGTGCCGGGATTCATGTTGGCGCGGATGTCGATGGTGTCGAACAGGTCCTCCACCGCCTTCCAGAAGAAGAACCGGTTGGAGACGCCATGGAGGTGCTCGGAAATCTCGATGAACTTTTTATAACCTTCCCCCGCCCCCGTGCCGGGGGCGAACCGGTCCATGCTGGCGGCCATGGTCGGCACGTCGGCCATGAGGTCGATCTGGGTGTCGTCGTCGAAGAAGCAACGCCATTGCGGATCGAGGCGGCGGAGGTCGAGATAGTCGCGAATGTCGCGCCCGGCCTCCTGGAAGATGCGCTCCAGCACCTTCGGCACGGTCAAAATGGTCGGCCCCATGTCGAACCGGAACCCGCCCTCGTGCAGCACCGCCGCCTTGCCGCCGAGCCAGTCGTTCTTGTCGTAGAGGGTGACCGCGTGGCCGCGCGCCGCGCTCACGCAGGCCGCCGCGAGGCCGCCCAACCCCGCGCCAACGACGGCGACCGAAGACCCAGCCCGCATGTTCGTGTCACTCCCGGCGCGGACGAAGGCCGCCCTTGTTGTTGAAGCTAGGCCGCCTGCACCGGGGGTCAACGCGTTACCCCGTCGCGGCGGCCCACGCCTCGACGATGGTGATGCCGTCGGCCGGCAGGGTGGGATAGTCGGCCCGAATGTCCGCCGACGTCTGACCGGCGCGGAGATAGGCCGCGATGGTCTCGGCCGGAATACGGGTTCCCGACAGCACCGGCATGCCGCCGAGGATTCGGGCGTCCGACACGATCTCCGTGGGGACGGTCGGCCCAATCGATTGGAAGCGGGGCTCAGCCATGGAAGGCTCCGTAATCATCCGTGACCATGTCATGCCCGCCGCACAACCTCAACGGGAGGCACCCCCTCACGCCACCCGGCGCGACACCAGCCCCACGGCAACCACCAAGCTCACCGCCGCCACGGCGATCATCACGCCCCAGGCCGGCAGGGCGGCGGAGACGCCCTCGCCGAGGGCGGTCTGGTAGGCCTCGATGGCCCAGGCGTTGGGGGTGAACCAGCCGGCCTGCTGCAGCCACGGCGGCATGAGGAAGCGCGGAACCATGCTGCCGCCCACGGCCGAGAGCAGGAGGACGCCGAAGGTCGAGGCGAGGTGGGCCTGCTGGCGGGTGGCGGCCGCCGCGCACGCCGCGAGGGCCAGCCCGGCAGCCATGGCGGCAACCAGGAGGGTGGTGACGAGCCAGGCCCCCCAATGGGGCTTCAGATCGACGCCGTGCAGCAGGCTCGCCGCGGCGAAGATCAGGCCGGCCTGGACCATGCCCTGGACGACGAGGAAGGCGAACTTGCCGAGCACGATCACCGCGAGGCCGCCGGGGGCCGCGGTGAGGCGGTCGGCGAGGCCGCCCTGGCGCTCCTCGACGAGGGACATCGCCCCCTGCATGGCAGCGAACAGCAGGAACACCGCCGCAATGGCGCCGGCGTAGTAGCTCACCCGATCGTTGCCGCCGCCCGTCGCCGTGCTGCGGAGTTCGACGAGGGACGCGAAGGAGAACGGCTCCTTGCGGGCGCGCTGCTCGGCGAAGGCTTGGGTCAGGAAGGCGCGCTCGTCGGCGCCGATCTTGCCCGAGCGCTCCACGTCGGCGACGATCCGGGCCAGCACCACGTCGGGCAGGGCCTCATTGAGCACCCGCTGGAACTGCCCGAGGGCGATGGGGGTGGCCAGCGCCCGGGCCGGGTTCTCGACGAGGACCACGGGCTGCTCGGCGGGGGCCGTCCCGGCCGGCGCGGCGTCGAGGTCGCCGCGCAGGACCAGGGCGACGTCGACCTCGCCCCGACGCACGGCGCGCGCGGCCCCGGCGAGATCCGCGACGGGCAGGCGGGCGATGCGCAGGGACGGATCGGCCTCCAGGGCCGTGACGAGGCGCTCCGTCGTCGCCGTGCGGGCCAGATCGACGAGGCCGAGATGGATGCGGATGCGCTCGCCGATGGCGCCGGAGAAGATCGCGGCGAAGATCACGAAGATCACGGTGGGCAGCACGAAGGCCATGACCAGGGCGGCGCGGTCGCGCACGAGCCCCAGCAGCATCACCCAGAAGGCGGCGGCGATCATGGTGCGGCCTCCGCGCGGCGGCGGAGCCGGACGGGGTCGGCCGGGTCCCACAGGCCCAGGGCGTCGCGGTAGACCGCCTCGAGGCCGGGGGTGCGGATGCGGATCTCGGCGACGGGCACGCCGTCCGTCCGAAGGGTGTCCAGCAGGGCGGCGGCGTCCAAGCGCGGGCCGGCGGAGGGGAGCGCCCGCCAGGTCAGGCCGGTGTCCACGGGCGCAAAACCCGCCCGCCGCAGGGCCGCCTCGGCCGGGCCGGAGGCGGGACCCGACAGGGCGACCTCGTGCTCGGGCGCGCCGTCGCGCAGGCGCGCCAGGAGGTCGGGCAGGGCGCCCTCGCGCACGATGCGCCCCTGCGCGAGGAAGGCGGCCCGGTCGGCGAGGCGCTCGGCCTCGGAAAAATCGTGGGTGGCGACGAGGAGGGCGGCGCCGGCGCGGCGCAGGCGCTCCAGCACGGCGTGGATCGCGGCGCGGGCATGGAGATCGACGCCCTGCGTCGGCTCGTCGAGGAGGACGAGGCGGGGCCGGGCCATGAGGCTCGCGGCGATGTTGACCCGGCGCTGGTAGCCGCCCGACAGCAGGCCGACGGGGCGCCCGGCCACCTCGGCGATCCCCGTGAGGTCGAGGGCGTCGGCCAGGGCCGCGCGCCGGGCGGGGCGGCCGAGGCCGGCGAGGCGCGCGAACACGTCGAGGTTCTCGGCCACCGTGAGGCGGGGATAGAGCGCGATGTCCTGGGGCACCCAGCCGATGGCCCGGCGGGCCTCGGGCGTCGCGAACGGATCGCACCCCGCGATCCGCACGCTCCCCGCCCGCGGCGCGAGGCGGCCGGCGACGAGGCGCATGAGCGAGGTCTTGCCGGCCCCGTTGGGACCGAGCAGGGCCACGGTCCGGCCGGCGAAGAGGTCGAGGTCGACGCCGTCGAGGACGCGGCGGTCGCGGTAGCTCAAGGCAGCCCCCCGGACCACGACCAGGGGTGCGTCGGGCGGCACGGGGGCG